>NZ_JCACHU010000158.1:0-70949 GCF_059504005.1 Belnapia sp.
GCTCAAATCAACCCGTGGGAGCTCCCGCCACTGCCACCCGATGAATAAGAGCGGCAATTCGTCGGCCTCCGAGTCGGGCCATTTGGCCCCTAAGGCCGGCACTCAAGCACGAGGGTGACAGGCGGCGCTCCCCCATGGCAGCCTTCCCAGAACTGCGCTTGGGAGGGCGGCCGCATGAAGATCAACAAGATCACCTGCCATATCCTGCAGTCCAAGGTGGAGAAACCCTTCACCTCGGCGCGGGGCTGGGTCTACAGCACGCGCTCCTCCTGCATCGTCGAGGTGGCGACCGATGACGGGCTGACCGGCTGGGGCGAGTGCTATGGCCCGGCCGCCGTCAACAAGACCCTGATCGAGACGCAGTATGCCCCGCGCGTGATCGGCCGCGATCCCTTCGACGTGGAGGTTGTCTGGGAGGACCTCTACAACCGCATCAAGGATTACGGGGCCCAAGGCTTCTCCATCACGGCGCTCTCGGGCATCGACATCGCGCTCTGGGACCTAATGGGGCGGGCCACGGGCAAGCCGATCCACAAGCTTATCGGCGGGGCCTATCGCAACCAGGTCCAGGCCTATGCAACCGGCCTCTACTTCATCGACATGGATCGGCTGGTCGAGGATGCAGTGAAGGAAGCGCTGGAGTACAAGGAGCAGGGCTTCCGCGCCATCAAGATGAAGATCGGCCTCGGCGATCCGAAGCTGGAATTGCGGCGCGTGGCGGCGGTGCGGGAGGCGATCGGACCGGAGATCGGCCTCGCGGTGGACGCCAATCACTGCTTCTCCGTCCCGCAGGCGATCCGTCTCGGCCGCATGCTGGAGCCGCTGGATCTTCTCTGGTTCGAGGAGCCGATCAGCCCAGAGGACCATGACGGCTATGTCGAGGTCACGCGCGCGCTCGACATGGCGATCGCGGGCGGGGAGAACGATTTCACCCGCTTCGGCTTCCGCGACGTGATCGCGAAAAAGGCCATGGATATCGTCCAGCCCGATGTCTGCGCCGCCGGCGGGATTTCGGAGATGCGAAAGATCGCAACGCTGGCCTCGGCATTCGGCGTGGAATGCGTGCCGCATGCCTGGGGCAGCGCAATCGGTCTCGCCGCCACGGTGCAGTTCCTGGCGGCCCTGCCGGATCAGCCGCCGGCCTTCCGTCCCATGCCACCCATGCTGGAATTCGAGCAGACGCCGAACCCGTTGCGCGACCTGCTGGCGACTGTGCCGATCGAGCAGAAGAACGGGGTCGTCGCCGTGCCGGAGGGCCCGGGCCTCGGCATCGAGATCGACCGCGAGGTCCTGACCCGCTTCAAGGTGGCATAGAATGAAGGTGGTATTAACCGAGCCGATCGAGCCCGTGGGCATGGCAGTGCTGCGTGAGGCAGGGCTGGAGGTGACCGAAGGCCCGGGTGGCGAACAAAGCCATGACCAACTTCGTGCCCTTTGCCGCGCAGCCTCTGCTGTCATCGTGCGGCAGAAGTTGCCCGATGACCTGGCCGCTTCCTGCCCAAAGCTGTTGGTCGCCGCGCGGCATGGGGTTGGCGTGGACCTGATCCCGGTAGCCGAGTGCACGGCGCATGGTGTGCTGGTGACCAATGTGCCGGGCGCCAATGCCGATGCAGTTGCCGAATTCGTCGTCGCCCAGATGCTTGCCGCGGCACGGCGGCTGGAAACGATGCACCGGCTCCACCTCACGGAGGGCTGGAAGAGCGGCCGCGCCCTGGCCAGCAGCGCCACGGAGCTGCGTGGCCGGATCCTCGGCATCGTCGGCGTCGGCGCCATCGGAACGCGACTGGCAGAGGTCGCGCATCACGGCTTCCGCATGCGGGTCTTAGGCTTCCAGCGGAAAAGGGAGGCGCTGCCGGATTTTGTCGAGTATGCGGCGTTGCTACACCTCTTCGCAGAAAGCGACTTCATCGCCCTGGCCTGCCCCTTGACCCCGGAAACCAAGGGGCTGGCCTCGGCCGCACTGATCGGCCGCATGAAGCCGACTGCCTGGCTGATGAATGTCTCGCGCGGTGCGGTGGTCGAGGAGGAGGCGCTGGTCGAGGCGTTGTCGGCAGGCCGCATCGGCGGCGCGGCGCTGGATGTCTACGCCGTGCAGCCGCTCGCGGCGGGCCATCCGCTGCGCGATTTTCCCAATGTCATCCTCTCGCCGCATGTCGCCGGCCTCTCGCGCGAGAGTGCGGCGCGCATGAGCCAGGTCGCGGCAGAGGACGTGGTGCGGGTGCTGCGCGGCGAGCGGCCGGCCAACCTCATCAATCCGGAAGCCTGGGACGCGTACCAGACCCGCCGTCGGGAGCTTGGCCTGTGAGGATCACCCGCGTCGAGGCCAGCTGGGTTCAGGTGCCGATCCCACCGGATCGTCAGCACCTTTCCGATTTCGGCAGGCAGCCGACCTTCGACAGCGTCATCGTCCGGGTGGAGACGGAATCCGGCATCACCGGCTGGGGCGAGGCCAAGGCAGGTGTCGCCAGCACAGCGGCCTGCGCCGGGCTGGCCGCCATCATCAACCAGGATCTTGCGCCGCAGCTGATGGGCCAGGACGCGCGTGACATCTCACGGCTCTGGGATGTGCTGTACAACATGCCGCGGCAGGACTTTGCGATCGACCGCGGCCATGTCTTCCCGGCGCTCGGACGGCGGGGGCTGTCGATCAGTGCCATCGCAGGCATCGACATCGCCCTTTGGGACATTCTGGGCAAATCGCTCGGCGCACCGGTCTGGCGGCTTCTCGGTGGCCGGCGGGCGGAACGCATGCCGGCCTATGCCTCCGGTGGTTGGGCGGATGAGAACAAGATCGGCGAACAGCTCCTCGGTTACATCGACAAGGGTGGCTTCCGCGCGGTGAAGATGCGGGTCGGGTCGATGGATGGGCCGGTTGCCCGCTCCGCCGCACGGGTGCGGGCAGCGCGCCGGGCGCTCGGCCCTGAAGTCGGTCTCGCCGCCGATGCGCACGGCACCTGGACCGTGGCGGAGGCCAAGGCCTTCTGCCGTATGGTGGAGGACTGTGACCTGCTCTGGTTCGAGGAACCGGTAACAGCGGACGACAAGCAGGGCCAAGCGGAGGTGCGCCGCGCCAGCGCCGTGCCCATCAGCAGCGGCGAGAGCGAATTCACCCGGCACGACTTCCGAGAATTGGCGGAGCTGCGTGCGGCCGATGTGCTGCAGCCAGACCTCGCCATCGCTGGCGGCATCACCGAAGGCGTGCGGATCGGCGCCATCGCCAGCGCCTTCAATCTGCGCCTGGCACCGCATGTCTGGTCGGGTGCCCCGGCCTTCGCTGCCGGGCTGCATCTGGCCGCCAGCAACAGCGCGGGCTTCATCCTGGAATACTCGCTCGGCCACAACCCCATGCTGCATGACCTGATCGAGGAGCGCTTCCCCGTGCAGGACGGCATGGTGGACGTGCCTGACCGGCCAGGTCTTGGCATCACAGTGAAGGAAGATTTCCTGAACCGTTACAGGAGGCAATGATGAAGATCCGCGAGATCAAGGCCTATCCCACCTCCTTCCCGCTGCCGCAATCCGGCGGCGTGCGGCTGGGCATCGGGCAGGCCGTGAAGCGCGATTGCGTCATGGTGAAGGTGACGACCGAGAGCGGCCTAGTCGGCTGGGGTGAGAGCCATCATGGCCGGGCCCATACCGCCATCGCCAAGCTGATAGAGACCACCCTCTCCCAGCTCATCCTTGGGATGGAGGCGACCGACACCACCGGCATCTGGGCCAAGATCTATAAGTACCAGCTTGGCAGCCATGGCATGGGCGCCGGCACCGCCATGGCGATGTCAGGCATCGACATGGCCTTGTGGGACATCAGGGGCAAGGCGGTGGGCTGGCCGCTCTGGAAGCTTCTTGGTGGCGCCCGCCGCCTGGTTCCCGCCTATGCCGGCGGCATCGCCCTCGGCTACCAGCCGCCGGCCGACCTGGTCCAGGAGGCCCAGCCGCTGATCGAGAGCGGATATCGTGCCGTGAAGCTGCGCATCGGCGACACGGTGCGCGACGATACCGCGCGAATGGAGGCTGTGCGGAATGCATTTGGCGATGGGCTGGCAATCCTGACGGACGCCAACACTGGCTATTCCATTGCCGATGTGCGGCAGGTGATGCCGACGATGGATGCGCTGAACATTGGCTGGCTGGAGGAACCCTTCCCCGCGCACGATCATCATCTTTACACCCAGGCGCGCAGCTATGGCCGGACGCCGCTGGCGGCGGGAGAGAACCACTACACCCGTTTCGAATTCAGCCGAGTGCTAGAGGACAGGGTCATCACCATCTGGCAGCCAGACCTGTCGAAATGCGGCGGCATCACGGAGGCCCTGCGGATCGCGGCCATGGCTAGCGCCTTCAAGATCCCGGTCAATCCGCATTCCTCCATGACCGGTGTGAACCAAGCAGCCTCCATCCATTTCCTCGCTGCCATCGAGAATGGCGGTTACTTCGAGGCGGATGTCTCGAGAAACAACCTGTTCCGCGACGTGCTGGGCAGCGAGCCCTGGCGCATTAGCCGCGACGGGACGGTGCTGCCGCTCGATGCGCCGGGCATTGGCGTCGAAGTGGATGAGGGTTTCCTCGCCGCCCATCCGGCCATCGAGGGGCCCGGCTACGTGTAGGCCAAAGCAAGCATCAACCGGGAGGAAATGCGCCAATGAAGCGCCTGCTGATCGTCATTCTTGCCCTGTTCGCGGCCGCGCTACCGGCGCGCGCGCAGGATTTTCCCTCGAAGGACATCCGCTTCCTCTGCGGCTTCGCGCCCGGCGGGACCTGCGACCTGCTGTCCCGCATTCTGGCTGAGCACCTGTCGCCGGTCCTCGGCCAGCGCGTCGTGGTGGAAAACCGCACCGGCGCCTCGGGCAATATTGCCGCCGATGCCGTGGCGAAGTCGCCGCCGGATGGTCATACGGTACTGCTTGCCACCATGGCGCTCTATACCGTCATGCCGCAGATGCCGGGAATGCGGCTGCCTTTCGACGTGGACCATGATCTGACGCCGATCAGCAATGTCGCCAACATCTACAATGTGCTCGTTGTCAGTCCGCAGGGGCCGATCCAAAGCGCCCAGCAGTTGATCGATCTCGCCCGCGCCAATCCTGGTAAGCTAACCTATGCCAGCGCGGGGAATGGAGGCAGCCAGCATTTGGCGGCGGAGTATTTCAAGCGACTTGCCGGTGTCGATCTGCTGCACGTTGCCTATCGCGGTGGCGCCCCGGCGATCGTCGATATCGCCGCCGGGCGCACCGACATGATGTTTGGCAATCTGCCGGAATTTCTTGGCCAGATCCGCGATGGCGGCCTGCGCGCCGTCGCCTTCGGCGCCCCGAACCCGAGCCCGCTGATGCCGGACGTGCCCTTGATCAGCGCGACGGTGCCGGGCTTCACGGTGCGCAACTGGTTTGGCGTCGCCGGTCCGGGTGGTATGCCGAAGCCGGTTCTGGATCGCTGGCTCACGGCGCTGCAGCGGGTGAACGCCGACCCGGTCTTCCAGCGGCGGCTGGCCGAGAACGGTATGGAAAGCTTGATCGGCGACCCCAATAGCTTTCGCAGCACCATCCAGGAAGACCGGCGGCGCTGGGGCGAGGTGATCCGCGCCGCCAATATCCGGGCTGATTGATCGACCTTAAGATCAACAATGGGCCGAGGTTCCTGTGTCGGGCATTCAGCTGTGTTCAGGCCAATCCCGTTACTCTCACCGCCTCGGCCCCGAGTATTCGTCCAGCCAGCTGCGGCGAAACGTACCGCCACCAGTCCTTCACCTAAGGCCAAGCGGGACCCGGTTTTACGTGCCAAGCGGACATACCGTCTGGAATTAAGGGAGCGGCGGCTCTGCGCCCACATCGGTCATTCGGACAGCGCGGCTGGTCCCCAAAAGTGGATATTGCCTTCTGCTCTCTCGGTGGTTGAGTTGGGCCGGGTGCCGCGGTGGTCATGCCTGCGGACCACCGGTGGGAGGGCGGCGGGCAGCGGAACTTGCACGTCGCACAAGGTGGTTGCGAGGGTATCCTGATGAGTTTCTATGCGAATCTTGGGGTGCGCCTAACCAAGAGTAATTTGAATCTCGCAGTGCTCAGCCACATACCCTAATCGAGCTTGAGGCCCGCCTGACGAAGGGCTGGCCCCCAGTGATCATGCCCCTCGATGATGAGGCGCCGGAACGCGTCCGGGTTGGCTGGTAGCGCGACGAAGCTCAGGACTCGCAGCCGCTCCTGCACTTCGGCTTGAGTGAGAAGCGCCGAGACCTCCTCAGCACAGCCCAAGGGGTCCCTTTTGGACGCCGATCCGGGGTCCCAATTGCAAGCCGATTGACACGCGATATCCGGCTGCGTGTCCATGGCAAGGGCAAGAGCCGCGTGTTCGTGCCGATGCTTGCCGCGCTGCCCTGGTTCGACAACCTCTGGGAGTTCTGGATCAAGGCCATGGGCCGCGAACCCGGCGACGATGACCCGGTGTTCGCCACACCAACGGGCAAACGGCTGGGCTCGGTGAAGAAGAGCCTGAGCGAGCTGCTGAAAACCGCCGAGCTGCTGGCGGACCACCGCGGCGCGCGGCGCACCGCCTATTCCTTCCGGCACTTCTACATCAGCCAGCAGCTGATTGCCGGTGTGGACGTGTTCCTGTTGGCGAAGAACACCGGCACGAGCAGCGACATGATCAAGCCGTTCTACGGCCAGGTGAGGCTGGAGCGCATGGCCAAAGAGCTCAGACCGGAGTGGCGGGACCGCGGTCAAGGAGGATAGGCGCCCCAGGGCCGAACGGCTCCACCGCGCGCAGCGCCGCGAGATCGTCCGGCAGGGTTGTCGTGTCGGCACCGGCGGCGCGCATCGCGGGGCCGAGTCTACGCGGGCGCGGTCGGCGTGGGAATCAGCCGGGACGTCTGCACGCGCGTCCAGTCCAGCCCGTCGAACAGCGCAGTGAACACCACCGGCGTCAGCCGCATGGCGCCATCCGCAATGGGCAGCCAGCGGAAGAGGCTGCCCTCCAGCTCACACCCTGCTTCCTCATCGTTGTCGCCAGAGCGCCCGCCGACCGTGCCGGGAGCGCTCCCAGAACGCTGAGGAGGACGGTCGGATGCAGAGCATCAAGCGGTCGAGCGAGACGTTCAACACCTGCTCCCTCCCAAGCGCGGCGACCAGAACCTTCCAGATAAGAGTCGCCCCACTCAGATCAGGTTCTCCGCCGAGAGCTCGTTCTTGAGGTAGGCGTAATAGATCGGCGCAGCGATCACGCCGGGAATGCCGAAAATTGCTTCCATCACCAGCATCGCAAGCAGAAGCTCCCATGCTCGTGCGTTAATCTGACCGCCCATCACGCGCGCGTTCACGAAGTACTCCAGCTTGTGAATCACTACCAGGAACCCCAGCGAGCACACGGCCAGAAGGGGTGAGACGCTCAGGCTCACGACTACGATCACGGTGTTCGAGATTAGATTGCCGATGACGGGAAGAAGCCCGGTGATGAAGGTCAAAACTACCATGGTCTTGCCAAGGGGGAGCTGGATGCCCATCCAGGGCACGATGACGAGCAGATAAAGGCCCGTCAGAGCGGTATTCAGCGCTGAGATGCGAACCTGAGCGAAGACCACGCTGCGAAAGGCCGCCCCAAGCAGGCGGGCTCTCTCGGTCAGCGCATGCACCAAAGGGCCGTGCTCAATGTCGCCAGCCTGGCGGCTCACGGCGATCATCCCGCCGATGATCATACCAAAGAGAATATGGAGCAGAGCTCGCCAGACATCCTGGCCTATGGAGCGCAGCTGCCCAGCATGCTCGCGCAACCAAGCGACAGCCGCGGCCTTCAGCTCGGTCGGTTCCTCAGGGAGAGAGCTGACCACCCAAGCCGGCAGACGAGAGCGGGCGGTCTCGATCACCTCGGCCATTTTCTGGAGGAGAACGGACAGGTTCTCGGACCCGCTCGACAGGAGCGAGATGAGCCCCAGGATCGCGGCCCCGATTGCGGCAATGACAAGGATGGCGAGCAGGGCCACGATGATGATCTTGCCCGTGCGCCGATGCACAAACCGGCTTTTGTGGCTCGGCGCGAGCAAGTGCACGAGTTGGTAGACCAACAATCCAGCGAGCAGTGACGCCAGCAGATGGAACTGCAGGGCACCCAGCAGAGCGAGCCCAGTCAGGACCTGGGTTGCAAGCTCAAGCCGAAGAGAGATGGTCGCCGCCCTCCTAAACGGTATGGGCTCCTCCGGTCGTGGGTGGTGTCCAACAGGACTGAGCATGAGGTCGGCTCTGGCGCTGCAATTGGCCCAACTCTACTCTTCTTTGGCGGCCCGTAGCCCAGAAAAAGCTGCGCCAAGGGATTGCTCAAAAGAGCCTCTCTGAGCTGCTGAAGGCTGCGGGGCTGCTGACCGACCACCGCTGCGCACGGCGTACTCCCTCCGGCCTTTCTACATCAGCCAGCAAGTCATTGCCGGCTTGGACGTGTTCCTGTTGGCGAAGAACACCGGCACAAGTAGCGACCTAATCGAACACTTCTACGGCCAAGTGAAAGTTGAGCGCATGGCCAAGGAGCTCAGGCCGGAATGGCGCATCGTAGCGGAGATGAGGCTGAGGGGTAGCACTGCGGGCTGTCGCGGTGGAGCGTGGCTTGACCCGTTGGGGTCAGGTGGCAGGATCTGGCCGCAATGGGAGGGAACGACAATGCCGGAAGGTGCCGGGCCTCAGCCGGAGGCCGCTGTCACGACCGTGCACGCCACGGATGTGCTGGTGCTTGGCGCCGGCTCCGCCGGCTGCGCCATCGCCGCGCGCCTCTCGGAGCACCAAGCCACCCAGGTGGCGCTGATCGAAGCCGGTCCCGCCGCCTGGCACGACCCCTGGATCCGCATTCCTGCCGGTTTCGCCCGGCTCTACGCTTCTGGCCGCTATGACTGGCGCTTCCATACGGAGCCCGAGCCCGGCCTCGCGGACCGCAGCATCCACTGGCCGCGCGGCAAGGTGGTGGGCGGCTCCGGCGCGGTGAACGGCCTGGTATTTCTACGCGGCTCCCCCCGTGACTATGACCGCTGGGCGCAATCCGGCGCCCGCGGCTGGTCCTACGAAGAGGTGCTGCCCTTCTTCCGCCGCTTGGAAACCTGGACCGGCGAGCCTTCGCCCGAGCGTGGCACCGAGGGGCCAATCCATGCTGCCGAGGCGCGCCACACTTCGCCCGGTGCCCAGGCCTTCATTGCGGCTGCCCTCGAGATGGGCCACCAGCGGGTGCGCGACTTCAACGGTGCCTGGCACGAGGGTGTCGGCCCGATGCAGATGAATGTCCGCCGCGGCTTCCGCAGCCATTCCGGTGACATGTTCCTCCGCCCCGCCCGCCGCCGGCCAAACCTACGCATAATGCCGGAGCGCGCGGTGCAGCGCCTGCTTTTCGAGGGGAGCCGCTGCACCGGCGCGCTGGTGCGTGGTCCGATGGGGCTTGAGCGGTGGGAGGCACGACGACAGGTGGTGCTCTCCGCCGGCGCCATCGGCACGCCGCAGATCCTGATGCTCTCCGGCATCGGAGACGGCGCTCACCTGCAGGAGATGGGCATACCGGTTCTGGTGGAGTCGCGCGGCGTCGGGCGGAACCTGCAAGACCACTTCCTGCAACGCATGCGCTACCGCGTGCGGCCCTGCGCCACGGTGAACGAACTGGTCCGCGGCCCCTTCGGCAAGCTGCGCATGGCGGCGCGCTACGCTTTCGACCGGCGCGGGCCGATGAGCATCGGGGCGGCGGAGGCCAACCTCTTTGCCCGCGTGCTACCCGGCGCCGAGGAGCCGGATATGCAGTATCTCTTCGTGAACTTCACCGTGACCAACTACGACCAGGGCCCGGACCCCTGGCCCGGATTCATGTTCAGCGCCTGCCAATGCCGCCCGGATAGCCGCGGCACGGTCACCCTGCGCAGCCCTGCCCCCGACGCTAAGCCGGTGATCCGCGCCAACTATCTCGAGGCGCCGCACGACCAGCGGCTGATGGTGGAAGGCGTGAAATATGCCCGCCGACTGGCGGCCCAGGGCCCTCTGGCAGCGCTGATCGAGGAGGAGCTCACCCCGGGTCCAAAGGAGCAGACTGACGAGCAGATCCTGGAGCACATCCGTCGCGACGGCGGCACCGTGTACCACCCCTGCGGCACCGCCCGCATGGGCGAGGATGCGCTGGCCCCGGTGGACAGCCGATTGCGCGTGAAGGGTGTGGAAGGGCTGATAGTGGCAGACGCAAGCGTCATGCCCCTCGTGCCCTCCTCCAATATCCAGCCAGCGGCGCTGATGATCGGGGAGCGGGCAGCGGAGTTCCTGCGGGCTGAGATGTCGGGCGGGTGAGCCGGGGCGGCAGTGGACCTCACGAGTCCCAAGGGCCAGAGGGTCGACCCTCCCACGGTTCACCCGCCGCGTTCTCAGGCGGGGGCGGACTTCGGCGTGCCCATTGCCTCAAGGATCTCGCGCGTTCTCGTCACCCGCGAGCCCCAGACACGATCGAACTCAGCAACTAGCCCCTGGAGCTCGGGCGAACCGAGCACCGCCTGCGCTCGGGTGACATCGGAGAACTCGTAAAAGGCATAATGGACCGACGGGTCTGTCCGGCTCCAGCAGCGCCAACCCCGCATTGCTCCGAAGCCGGCCACCGCATCGGGCAGGTGCTCGGTCTCATACCAGCGGTCGAAGCGCGGCCGATCGGTGGTTTCGGTCAGTACCGCACGCACCATCAGATAACCGTTGTTAACCATGGGCACAGCTTCCCTTGCGGTTTTGGTTCGCAGCCGACCATGCGTCTCATCGGATCAGGGCCAGTGCATGATCTTATTTGGCAGGGCTCGGCACCGCGCGGCTGCCCAGGACCGATCGCGCTTGTCACGCGTCGTCCTCATCTTCCTCGTCATCATCCGGATCGGGGTATTGAACCGGTGATGGTCCCGCCTTCGCTAGCACCCTCGGGTAGCGAGTCTTAGCCACCTTCACGTCCCGTCCCATCAGCTCGACCCGGAACAGCCATCCGTCGCCGTAGTCGAACAAGAAGACCATGGCGTGGCCGATTTCTAGAAAGGCATTGGCGATAGGCGTCTTCCTGACACTCTGCGTCCCGGTCGCCTCACCCATATCGGCGAACAGCTCGTAGGCCGGGCGTCCGCGCATCACCGCCCTGCCTTTCGTATCGGGATAGAAGCCAAAGGCGTGGTCGAACTCAAAGTCGAAGGCCCGGACGATCGCCTCAGCAAGCTTGGCAAGAGATGTGGCGCTGTCGATTTCAATATCCCGGTAGATTGCGGGCTGGTCCTGGAGCACCACCCGAAAAACGTGGGTCCCAGCTGCGGCCATACGGTCCTCCCGATGCCTCAACATGCGATCAGAGCAGCTCAGCGGTTTCAAGCCAAGCGCATGAGGGGACGGATGGGAGATGGAGCTCGCCTTTGACGGCGCCTACAAGCATCCCGGCACACGGGAACGCCATTCGCGGCTTCGGTAAGCACTTCGGACTGACCTCGACCGGGCCCGCTGCTACCCGTATCACCGGGTCCGAATGCAGTGTGGCCGCGAGACGGCCTGCCACACAGGAACGGAATGATGCCACGACCAGGGCCGCTTTCACTCAACACCGCCACGGTCCGGGAGCGATGGGGGCTTGCCGAGTGCGTCGATGGCTGCGCCCGCCGTGGCATCCCCGGCATCTCCCCATGGCGGGATGCGCTGGCGGATGCGGGCGGAGCGCAGCGCGCGGCCCGGCGTATCCGTGAGGCAGGCCTGACGGTCAGCAGCCTCTGCCGCGGCGGCATGTTCACCGCTGTCGATGCGGCCAGCCGCCGCGCTGCAGTCCAGGACAACCGACGCGCCATTGCGGAGGCGCATGCTTTGAGTGCTGCTTGTCTCGTCGTGGTGTCCGGCGGCCTTCCTCCAGGCTCAAAAGACCTGGACGGCGCGCGGGAGATGGTGCGTGACGGGCTGGCCGAGGTTCTGGACGAGGCTCGTGCTGCTGGTGTCACTCTCGCGCTCGAGCCACAACACCCGGTGGCCTGCGCCGACCGCTCCGTGCTCTCCACCTTGGCTCAGGCGGTCGACCTATGCGACGAGTTGGGCACGGGCATGGGCGTGGTTCTGGATGTGTGGCAGGTCTGGTGGGATCCTGACCTTGCCCGGCAGGTCGCTCGGGCGCACGGCCGCATTGCCGCATTCCAGGCTAGCGACTGGTTGGTGCCGACGACCGACTTGGCTCCCGACCGCGGAATGCCAGGAGACGGCGTGATTAACATCCCACGCCTACGCGCCATGGCCGAGGCCGCCGGCTACAGAGGCCCAGTCGAAGTCGAGGTGCTGTCCAGACGGTGGTGGACGCGTGATCCTGGAGAGGTGCTGCAGATGGTAAAGGAGCGCCACGCAGTCGCTTGCTAACAGCTGGACTATGCAGTTGGACCCCAGCGGGTGTTACGCAGGCCCTGCGAGCGTCAAGGAGCCCGGCAAGGGCTGCGGATGCACTCGCGCTGCTTGAGATCGGGCAGATCGCCGTCAGTGGTCCGTACAGCGTTCTGGGGACTACTGGCGGCGTGCCGCTCCTTTTCGACCGCAGCCGAGCCGCCGCTTGACCGGAGAAATGTTCGCATCCGCTTCTGAGGCATAACTCCTCCGCTTGACCCTGCTCTGGTGTTCGCCACACCAACGGGCAAGCGGCTGGACTCGGTGAAGAAGAGCCTCGCCGAGCTGAAGGCTGCCGGACTGCTGACCGACCACCGCGGCACACGGCGCACAGCCTACTCCTTCCGGCACTTCTACGTCAGCCAGCAGCTGATCGCCGGCGTGTGTAGTGCGACCGGTTGTTGAGACAGCTGACTGCGCTGTTCAGGCGGCTAAGGGTAGATGGGTGGGTAGGCGCTGAGCAAGGTTGTGTTGCTCGACGCGGACCTGGTTCGGGGTGCGATAGCCGTGCCGAGCAACGAGCCAGGTGGCGTTGTAGTGGATGGCGAACTCCTGCAGCCCACGCCGCAGCTCTTCGATGGTGTCGAAGGTGTGCACCCAAAGGAAGTTCTCCTTCAGGGTACGGATAAAGCGCTCGGCGACGCCGTTGCCCTCGGGCTGGCGAACGAAGGAGGGCGAGCTCTCGATGCCGAGGAAGGCTATCTCGTCCTGGAAGTCGCCCGACATGTAGTTTGAACCGTGGTCGTGGCGCAGGGTGAGGTCCTTGGCTACGTCCTTCTCGATGCGACCAAAGTGGCACAGGACGCCCTGGCGCACCGGCTCGAGCGCCTCGTGGCGGTTGCCGGAGCGCGCGGCGTGGCTGCCGACGCACTCGCCGGAGCAGTGGTCGACGGCGACGAACACCCGGGCCCGGCCCTCCTTGACGGTCACGGTCTCGGTCATGTCGGTGCCCCACATGACATCCACGGCGGTGGTGGTGATGGTGCCGTCATGGGCGCGCTGCTCGGAGCGGCCGACCCGATGCGGCGCCAGCAGGCCGTGCTCGCGCATCAGCCGCCGGACCCGCCGGGCCGCGGTGCGGATGCCGGCATGGCGCAGCCGGGCCCAGATCTTGCGGTAGCCCTCGCCATGCAGGCGCGAGCCAGGGATCCGGGCGCGAATGTGCTCGAGCAGCTCGGCATCGGAGCAGGTCCCGACCGGGCCGCGGCGCGCCGGAACGGGCAGCGGCTCGGCGCTGGCCGCCGCGCGGTGGCGGTAGACCGTGGCACGGGAGAGGCGCCAAACCCGGGCGACCCGGGCCAGGCCGTAGACGCGGCCTGTTGCCGGAGAAATGGCCCGGCTCATCGCCTCGACCTCCTGCGGCCCAAAGGGCGGCCACCCTCCAGGGCCGCGATCTTCTGCTCCAGCAGCTCGTTGGCCATGGTGACCTCGCCGAGCTTGGCCTTGAGCCGGAGCAACTCCTCGTCGCGGCTGCTGCGCTCGCGCTCCTTCATCGCCGTCTCCGCCCCGACCAGGGCGCGGTCGCGCCACTCGCTCAGGCGGGCGACGGTGACGTTGAGTTCGCGGGCCACGGTCTCCAGCGGCTCGCCGCGGAGCAGGCGGGTAACGGCGGCCAGCTTGCGCCGGGCAGAGTTGCGGCGCTCCGGCCCGGCACCGCCCGCAGGGGCGCCGGCGTCAGCGTTCTGGGCGCACGCCGGCGCCCCTGCGGGCTTGTCGCTGTGGTTCTGATCCATCGGTCCGACCTCCGGTTGCGGTGATCTCTACCGCAGTCGGCTGTCTCATCGAACCGTGCCGCACCCCACTGATCGCCAGCGTGGACGTGTTCCTGCTGGCAAAGAACACCGGCACGAGCAGCGACATGATCGAGCGATTCTACGGACAGGTAAAGCTGGAGCGCATGGCGAAGGAGCTCCGGCCGGAGTGGCGGGTGGGGCCGTGGGACGGGAATTGATGAGCCTTGCCATTACATTAGTATGGGGTGGCGCCGGTCGCGGTCCGCTTGTCGCCGTAGTGCAATGCGTGCTCTATAAGTGGGATCTGTTGATCGGCAAATCTCCGCTTTGTCTTGGGGCACTAACCGGACCATAGTCCCGGAATGTTGGCGGAGAACGCAATCTCTGGGCCGGTCTTTGCTGCGTACCTCGAGTGCGAAACCAAGGCTTACCTGCTGCAGCAAGGCGTGCCGAGCCCATCAACCGAGACCCAGGCTTTGAGGCGTGTCCTCGAAGCTCGGTTCAAGCGATCTGCCTTAGATTCACTGCAGGCGAGCGTGCCGGAGCATGAGGTGCTCGTTGGCACACCCAGCCGCGAGATCCTCCGGGCAGGCAGATACAGCCTTATCCTGGGCCCGGACCTTCCATTCTCGCATGGCGTCGCCCGCCCTGACGCCATTGAACGGCTTCTACTGCCAGGTGGGCGGACGCGGGTCACGTATCGCCCCGTTCGGTTTTGCTGGGCCGAGAAGCCAACCATTGCAGACAGGCTCACTCTCGCCTTCGATGCACTCGCTATTATGGAGATTGCCGGGCGTCCTCCGCCGACAGGCAGGGTCATCGTTGGTACGAAATACGCCAAGCAGACGGTGTCCGTCACCAAACTGTCCACGAAGGCACGAGGTGTTCTTAAAGCCGCTGGAGTGATCCTGGCTAAGACACATGCACCCGTCCTCGCCCTCAATAAGCACTGCCCCGCCTGCGAGTACCAGGCTCGGTGCCGCAAGCTAGCTATCGAAAGTGACGATCTGAGCCTACTACCGACCATGTCGGCCAAGGCGCGGAAAAAGAAGATCAACAACGGCGTCGGCACGGTAACGCAGTTGTCCTACACGTTCCGACCACCTCGGCGAAAGCGGATCGGTTCGGGGGTTACCCTGAAGCACGACCCTGCCCTAAAGGCGCTTGCGATTCGCACCAACCGCACACACGTTATTGGCACACCGGCTCTCCCGTTGGCTGGGACTGCCGTGTACCTGGACGTTGAAGGTGTCCCGGACCGCAGCTTCTACTATTTGATCGGACTCAGGTTCCGCTCTGATGAGGTAGAGGTCCAGCGCTCTATTTGGGCGGACGACGAAGGCAGCGAAAGGGAGATGTGGCAATCGTGCTTGAGGATCCTTAAGCAGATTGGTGAACCATGCCTCATTCACTACGGCAGCTACGAGACGCATTTCCTCAAGCGGATGAGGGCGTTATTGCGGCGAGGCGGAAGACGGCACCTTTGTCGAAGAACTCCTCTCGCGTGCCGTCAATCTGGTATCCCTCACCTTCAGTCAAATCTATTTTCCCACGTACTCAAACGGGCTGAAGGAGATCGGACAGTATCTAGGCTTTCGGTGGTCCGATCCGGAGGCTTCCGGTACCAGCGCCATGGTTTGGCGCTCTGCCTGGGAGTTGTCCCGAGATCCGACACTTAAACAGCGTTTGGTAACCTACAACGAGGAAGACTGCCAAGCCACCCAGAAGCTTACCGAAAAGCTGTTTAGCATCTGTTCGGGACAACAAGGGCCAGAACCATCCGAAGACAGTGTCAACGTGCGGTCGATGGAGCGGAGCTATCCACTTCGGTTTGGGCCGCTCAATTTTGCCGTACCCGCCTTCCAGCACATCAACGAAGCTGCCTATTGGGATTACCAGCGAAGCAAGGTCTACCTGCGCCCGTCAAAGAAAGCCGGACGTGCCATTCCGGGGCGTTCGCACCCGTCCAAGCGGCCGCGGCTTTCCATCAACAAGGTGGTGCAGGCTCAAGAGGCTCGTCCGACGCTCTGTCCAAAATGTGGGTCAGGGAAGTTTTACAAGAATGGGCTTCGCAGTAGAGTTACATGTGACCTGCGGTTTTCACGCACTGGCGTGAAGCTCTGGACGGTCCAGCACAAGTTCATGCGTTATCAATGCTGGAACTGCAAACATGGCATGATGGAGTTAGCGAGAACGGGTAAGTATGGCGTGAGCCTACAGGCCTATGTGGTCTACCAACTCATCGAGCTTCGACTCTCAATTCGGGCGGTGGTCCGAAACATGAATGTGCTAGTAGGTCTTCAGCTTCCGGTCAACGCGGTGAGCAACATAAAAACCAGCCCCGCAAAGCGGTACATGCCGGTGTACCAGAGCATTCTTCAGCGCATCAGTTGCGGAGGACTCGTCCATGCAGACGAGACCCAAGTTCAAATAGATGGCGAGGTGCATTACGTTTGGGTTTTCACCAATCACACCGAAGTCGCGTACGTCCACGCTCCATCGCGTGAGGCCGGCGTCGTCCGGGACCTTTTGCACGATTTCAAAGGCGTGCTGGTGTCCGATTTCTACGCCGGATATGATGGCCTGGATTGTGCGCAGCAGAAGTGCTTAATTCACCTCCTGCGTGACATCAATGAGGATGTCCTGAAAAATCCTTTTAACGACGAAATGCGACAGGTTGCAGTCAAGTTTGCCGACCTACTCAAACCTATCATTGACACGGTTGATCAGCGCGGGCTGAAGGTTTGGTACCTCCACAAACATAAGAAGGATGTGGAGCGCTTCTACCGCTTACTTGCAAACTGCGATTACCACACTGAAGTGGCGCAGGGATGGCGCAGGCACTTCGAAAAGAACCGCTCCAAGCTGTTCACCTTCTTGAACCACGACGGAGTTCCTTGGAATAACAATAACGCGGAGCACGCGATCAAGGCGTTCGCACGTTTGCGGAATGTGATTGGCTCTTCCAGCACGGTGAAGGGTATCGGTGAATATCTTGTCCTGCTGAGCATTCACGAGACCCGCAAGCTCAAGGGAAGCGACGTTCTAAGCTTTATGCGATCGGGAGCGACCGAGTTTTAGTGTCTGGTGAAATCCGACTGGGACACGGAGATCTCGCTTGTAAACTCGTGGTGGTTATTACCCCCGGTGGACCTCCAGTCAGAGCCGTGCAAGCGGCATACAGGGCGATGGCAGCTCAACATCAGGGCTGGACGACGGTTCGGATCTAACCGCGAGACTTAGTCCTCGATGATCAGCCAGGAGGTGATAACCCAGAGAATGGGGCCTGACCTGACGACCGGTGCTGCTGGAAAGCCAAGCCTTGTGGATCTGACGGGTATTTTCACCACATCGGCCCGACTGGTAGTCTCTTAACGGTCCGGCGTTCGCGTGCTCTGGCCCTTGCCCGCGCTGTGGGAGGCGGGACCTGACCGGACAACGCAACGGTGCATCTCTCAATTCAATCGAGGCCGACATGCCGAGGAGAAGGAGTTCTGAAGGCAAGACGGTCGATGCAATGCGCCTCGACGCGCTCATCGAGGAGGCGGTTGTAGACTGCTACGACGAGACCGAGCAGGCGGTTGGTCTCTTCACCATGATCGAGGACAACCTGGAGCTGCCGTTCCAGACACGGGTCCTGGGTCTGGAGGTGACCGTCGGTGCTGTTGAGCAGAGCGATGACGGCAGCCCGGTTGCTGTGTGCCGGCACGGCCGCGAGACCCAGCGCATCTCCTTGCTGGATCTGCCGCTACCATCACCTCCGCCAAAGGGCGTTGAGTGGATCGCCGCCTACCGACGCTGGGCCAAGCACAGCTGACGGCCGGGACGCGCGCATGAGCGAGTTCCAGTACTACGAGTTCCAGGCAATCGACCGTCCCCTCGACGAGGAGGCGCAGCAGGCATTGCGGCGCATATCCACGCGGGCCCTGATTACTCCGCACAGCCTCGTTAACACGTATCAGTGGGGAGACTTCAAGGGTGACCCGCGAGAGCTGGTGACGCGGTGGTTTGACCTCTTCGTCTACTGGGCCAACTGGGGCACCCGTAGGGTGCTCATCCGCCTGCCGCAGCAGTCCGTAGACCTGGCCGCCATCCGTCTCTACCGCGTCCGCGGCATCCTCGAGTACGAGGTGTCGCGCGACCATGTCATCATTGACATCCAGCGCACGATCGAAGATCCACCTGATGAATTGCCTGAAGAGGCAGGCGCATCTGTCCCCTTCGCGGCCCTGCGCGGCGATCTGTTGCGGGGTGACGAGAGCTGTCTCTACCTTGGGTGGCTGCTCGGCGTTCAAGATGGGTTGATTTCACCCAAAACGTCCGAGCCGCCGCGGCCATTAGGCATTTCACGGCCCTCCGGCGCGCTCCATGGCTTCGCCACCTTCTTCGGCCTCGACGGCGACCTGCTGGCGGTTGCGGCGGGAGCGGACTGCGACGGAGCGGGGCCGCGCGAGCCCTCGCCCGGCGACATGAGGGCGTTCATCACGCGCTTGCCCGAGGCGGAGAAGACGGACCTGCTGTGCCGGTCGGTGCTGGGGAACAACCCTACGGTGGTCGCCGAGGTCCGCCGCCGCTGGCTGGCCGCTAGGGCGAGTGGCCAGAGGGCCGAGAAGCCGGTGCGGCGATGGACGGCCCGCGACCTCCTGGGCGAGGCCGAGGCCCATGCGAGCGAACGGCGGCGTCTGCAGGCGGAGCGGGAGGCAGCCGAGCGCGCCAAGCGAGCGGAACAGGAAAGAATCGAGCTCGAACGCCGATTGGCCGCTCTCTCCGGGCGAGAGGACAAGGCATGGAGCCAAGTCGAGGCAATTGCTGAGGGAAAGCGCTCGGCCGAGTACGATCAAGCCGCCGCAGTGCTAAAGGACCTTCACACGCTCGCCCAACGCAACGGGCGCACCGCTGAGTTTGCCTCACGTCTGGAGCGGCTGCGTGCAGGCCACCGGCGCAAATTGGGGCTGCTGGACCGCCTCCGGTCTGCGGGATTGTGACAGGAGCGTGGCCGGACAGTGCAGCCGGCAGCCTCGCACCGTCGCACCCCTGCGGAGGACCACTCCCTCGACCGTGCTAGGAGTGTGCTAGCGCACCAGATGGTCACGCCTTACGGCGCTGATGCAGAAGGACTCTCGCGGGGGCTGTGCTAGCGGTGCGCTAGGCACCCGCAACCGCGGCAGCGTGGCTGCCCCGCTTATAAGCTCTTGATCTGCTTAAGAGAAATGGTGCCCAGGGGCGGAATCGAACCACCGACACTGCGATTTTCAGTCGCATGCTCTACCAACTGAGCTACCTGGGCCCAAGCGGCCCCCGCATCGGGGGCGCGGCAGAGGGGCGGGGATGTAGCGGAAGCCCGGGCGCCTGTCCACCCGTTCAGCGGCCCTCGGTGTCATCATCCCCGCATTCGAGATCCTCCCCCGGGATGGCGTAGTCGCCCGCCAGCCAGCGGCCGAGATCGACCTGCCGGCAGCGAGCCGAGCAGAAGGGGCGGTGCGGCGCGGGCGGTTCCACGGGCTTGTTGCAGACCGGGCAGCGGCGGACGGGCGGCTTATCCGCCATGGGGGGCCTCCTCGATGGTCCAATGCGCCCACGGACGTGCGGGGTCGGGGCGGAGTTGCAGGGGCTGGCCGATCGCCTCCGCCGCCTCGGCGAGGGCGCCGGGCAGGGTGTCGAGCGCGGCCAGCACGGCGGGGGCGGCGGCCAGCGCCAGGCGACGGCCGGGGCAGGCGGCGGCCTCGCGCACGGCCTGGCGCAGGGCGGCGAGGCCGGGGGTGAGCGGGCCGGCCAGCACCTCGTGCAGCGGCGGGTGGATGCGCTGGCGGAGGATCTCGAACAGGCCGAGCGGGCCGAGGCCAAGCAGGCGGGCCAGGCGGTCGGGCGCCAGGGCGCGGGTCAGCGGCTCGGCGAGGGCGGCGCGGCGCTTGGCCGTCATCCCCGCCAGGTCGAGCAGGATGGGCCCGGCGAGCTGGCGGAGGCGGATCTGCCGCGCGGCCTCGGCCACCGCCGCCTCGTTGACGCGGCGCTGCGCTTCCGGGTCGCGCGCACCGGCGGCGCTGCCGGCATCGACATCGAGGGCGGCGAGCGCCGGCGTCGGGTGGACGAGGATGCGGCCGCCGCCGGGGAGCGGCACCTCCGGGCTGGCCAGCGCCTCGAACTCGGCCTCCAGCGCCTCGTCGAAGACCGGGCGGGGTGAGTAGGCGGCGCGGAGGCGGGCGGCGAGGGTGGCGCCGTCCGTCAGCAGCTCGGCGCCGGGATGGGCGCGGGCGAGGCGCAGCGCCGCCTGCGGCCCGCGGGCCAGCAGCAGGGGCGTGTTGCCCGGCGGAGCAGCGCCGGCGCGGGCCTGCTCGGCGGGCGTCAGGCGGGCGGTGACGCGGGCGCCCTTGCCGCCCTGCGGCGCCCGGGTGACGCGCACGGGCAGCACCAGCCCCTCCTGCACCGAGCGGGCGATGGGCTGGCGCGTGGCGCTCGCCTCCGATTCGGGGAGGAAGCCGGTCTCGCTCCCGGCCAGCAGCAGGAAGGCGCCGGCCATGGCGGGGGCCAGGGCGGTGACGCGGGCGCGGTGCAGGTCGCCGACGCCGTCCGGCCGGGCGGGGCGCTCGAACCAGGCCTCCTCCAGCCTGTCGCCGCGCAGGAGGGCCGTGCGGACCTCGCCCGGAGAAACGGAGACGAGGATGCTCAGGGACTCAGCCAGCCGATCCCCCGCAGCAATTGCGCCGTCTCGAAGAGGGGCAGGCCCACGACATTGGAATGGGAGCCGGAGAGGAAGCGGACGAAGACCTCGGCCCGGCCCTGGATGGCATAGCCGCCGGCCTTGCCCCGCCATTCCTCGCCGGCGACATAGTCCTCGACCTGCGCCTCGGTCAGGCGCTGGAAGGCGAGGATGGTGTCGACCAAGCGGGTGCGGAGCTTGCCGTCTGGCGTGCAGAGGGCGACGCCCGTATAGACATGGTGCCGACGGCCGGAAAGCAGGGTGAGGAAGCGCCGGGCCTCGTCGGCATCGGCCGGCTTACCGAGGATGCGGCGGCCGACGCCCACCACCGTATCGGCGGCCAGCACCAGCGCCCCGGGCGCCAGGGCGCCGACGGCCTCGGCCTTGGCGGCGGAGAGGCGGGCGGCGAGCAGGCGGGGCAGCTCCGCCTTCAGCGGGGATTCGTCGAGGTCGGCCGGCAGCACGCGGTCCGGCAGGACGCCGATGCGGGCCAGCAGCTCCAGCCGCCGCGGGCTGGCGGAGGCCAGCACCAGGGGCGGTTTGCCCATGCTCAAACGCGCTTACTTGAAGCGGAAGGTGATGCGGCCCTTGGTCAGGTCATAGGGCGTCATCTCGACATTCACCCGGTCCCCGGCGAGGACGCGAATGCGGTTCTTGCGCATCTTCCCGCTGGTATGGGCGAGAACCATGTGCTCGTTGTCGAGCTTCACCCGGAACATCGCATTGGGCAGCAGCTCCTGCACGGTGCCGCTGAACTCGATCATGTCCTCTTTCGACATCAGGAACCTTCATGCTGAACGGCGTGCCGGGTCCGCGCCAGGTCCGGATCGGACGGCGTCGGGCCCTGGGGCACGCACTCGGGGGTTGACTTCGTTGGGTCAAGATGATGGTCGGCCGGGGCCGGGTCAACCCAGCCGGCGCGCAACGCTGAGTCCGTGGGCCTGCAGGCCTTCCGCCTCGGCCAGCGCCACCGCGGCGGGGCCGATGGCCGCAAGGCCGGCCTCGCTCGCCTCCACCCAGGTGGTGCGCTTCAGGAAGTCGAAGACCGAGAGGCCGGAGGCGAAGCGCGCCGTCCGCCCGGTCGGCAGGACGTGGTTCGGGCCCGCGACGTAGTCACCCAGCGCCTCCGGGCACCAGCGGCCGAGGAAGGCGGCGCCCGCATGGCGGATGCCGGCGAACCAGCCGCGCGGGTCGGGCAGCATCACCTGCAGGTGCTCGGGCGCGAGGCGGTTGGTGATGGCCTGCGCCTCCGCCCAGTCGCGGACCAGGATGGTGGCGCCGTGGCGCCGCCAGCTCTCGCCGGCGATGGCGCCGCGGGGCAGCGTCTCCAGCTCCGCCTCGACGGCGGCGGCGACGGCCTCGACGAAAACGGCGTCGTCGGTGATGAGGATGGCCTGGGCGCTCTCGTCGTGCTCGGCCTGGGCCAGCAGGTCGATGGCGACGAGGCGCGGGTCGTTCGAGGCGTCGGCGACCACCACCACCTCGGAGGGGCCGGCGATGGAATCGATCCCGACCCGGCCGAAGACCTGGCGCTTGGCTGCCGCCACATAGGCATTGCCAGGACCTACGATGCGGTCGACCGCCGCGATGGAGCCGGTGCCATGGGCGAGCGCCGCCACCGCCTGCGCCCCGCCGACGCGGTAGATCTCGCTGACGCCCGCCCGCCGCGCCGCGGCCAGCACCAGCGGGTTGAGCTCCCCGCCCGGCGTCGGCACCACCATGGCGATGCGCGCGACGCCCGCGACGCGGGCCGGCAGCGCATTCATCAGCACGGAGGAGGGGTAGGCCGCCTTGCCGCCCGGCACGTAGAGACCGACCGCATCCAGCGGCGTCCAGCGCATGCCGAGCGTGAGGCCTGCCGGGTCCGGCAGCTCGAGGTCGGCCGGCCGCTGGGCGGCGTGAAAGCGCTCGATCCGCTCGGCGGCGAGGTCGAGGGCAGCGAGCAGCGCGGCCGGGATGCCGGCGGTCGCCGCCTCGATCTCGGCCGGGGTGACGCGCAGCGCCCCGGCATCGATCGGCGCCCAGCCGTCGAAGCGGGTGGTGAGCCGCAGCAGGGCGGCATCGCCCCCGACCTTCACCTCCTCGATGATGCCGGCGACGGCGTCGTCGACCTGGGCCGTGGTCTCGCGGGCCATGTCGAGCAGGGCGGCGAAGCCGGTCTCGAATTCCGGCGCGCTGGTGTCGAGGCGCATCATGCGGCGAGCGCCGCGCGGAAGCGGGCGATCCAGGCGCCGATGCGCTCCGGCATGGTCTTCAGCGCCGTGCGGTTGACGATGAGGCGGGAGGTGACATGGGCGATCACCTCCGTCTCGATCAGCCCGTTGGCCTTCAGCGTGCTGCCGGTCTGCACCAGGTCGACGATGACGCGGGCGAGGCCGAGCGAGGGCGCCAGCTCCATCGCGCCGTTCAGGTGGACCACCTCGGCCTGGATGCCGCGCGCGGCGTAGTGGCGCCCGGCGACATTGGGGTACTTGCTGGCGACCGCGATGCGCGACCAGCGGCTCGGGTCGTCCTGCCCGGCGGTTGCGGCAGGCTCGGCCACGCTGATGCGGCAGCGGCCGATGCCGAGGTCGAGCGGGGCGTAGATCTCCGGATAGTCGAATTCCATCAGCACATCGGCGCCGCAGATGCCGATCTGCGCCGCGCCATGGGCGACGAAGGTGGCGACGTCGAAGGGGCGGACGCGCACCACGTCGAGGCTCGGGTCGCTGGTCTCGAAGCGGAGGCGGCGGCTGTCCTCGTCCCGGTAGTCCGCCGCGGGCTGGATGCCGGCGCGGGCCAGCACCGGGCCGAGCTCCGCGAGGATGCGGCCCTTCGGCACGGCGAGGATGATGGGGCCGGTGCCGGCCGCCCTGGCGGTGTCGGAATCGGGAATCGGAAGATCCATGCAGTTCAGCCCGGAAGCCGTTCTATATCGGCCCCGACAGCGGCGAGTTTCTGTTCCACCCGCTCATAGCCGCGGTCGAGGTGATAGACGCGGTTGACGATGGTCTCCCCTTCTGCCGCCAGCCCGGCGAGGATGAGGGAGACGGAGGCGCGCAGGTCGGTCGCCATGACCGGCGCGCCCGACAGGCGGGGCACGCCGCGGACGATGGCCGAGGCGCCATGCGCGTTGATGCGGGCGCCCATGCGGTTGAGCTCCGGCACATGCATGAAGCGGTTCTCGAAGATCGTCTCGGTGATCATCGAGGCGCCCTCGGCGACGGCCATCAGCGCCATGAACTGCGCCTGCATGTCGGTGGCGAAGCCGGGGAAGGGCTCCGTCATCACGTCGACGCCATGCAGCCCGTTGAGGCGGGAGACGCGGAGGCCCTTGCCCTCCGGCTCCACCGCCACGCCGGCCTCGCGCAGGGTGCGGGCAACCGAGCCGAAATGCTCGGCCCGCGCGCCCTCGAGCAGGACGGAGCCGCCGGTGATGGCCGCGGCGCAGGCATAGGTGCCGGCCTCGATCCGGTCAGGCACGATGTCATGCACGGCGCCGCCGAGGCTGCGGCGGCCGACCACATGCAGCCGGTCGGTGCCGATGCCCTCGATCTCGGCGCCCATGGCGACCAGGCAGCGGGCGAGGTCCTCGATCTCCGGCTCGCGGGCGGCGTTGACCAGCTCCGTCTCGCCATCGGCGAGGCAGGAGGCCATCAGCAGGTTCTCGGTCGCGCCGACCGAGACGACGGGGAAGATGATGCGGGCGCCCTTCAGGCCATGCGGCGCCTCCGCCTCGATATAGCCGGCGTCGAGGGTGATGGTGGCGCCCATCGCCTCCAGCCCCTTGAGATGGAGGTCGACGGGGCGGGTGCCGATGGAGCAGCCGCCGGGCAGCGAGACGCGGGCCTTGCCGTGGCGGGCGAGGATCGGGCCGAGGACGAGGACCGAGGCGCGCATCTTCCGCACCAGGTCGTAGGGCGCCTCAAGGTGGTTGGCCTCGCCGGCGATGGTCAGCGTCCGGGCCTCGCGGTCGTGCTCGACGGTCAGCCCGTGCTGGATCAGCAGGGCGCGCATGGTGGCGATGTCGGCGAGGTCGGGCGCGTTGCGCAGCACGACCGGGCCGCTGGCGAGGAGGCCGGCGGCCATCAGCGGCAGGGTGGCGTTCTTGGCGCCGCTGATCGGGATGCTGCCCTGGAGCGGCTGGCCCCCGCGGATGCGGATGCGGTCCATGATCGCGGCTAATCCTTACGGTTTCGGCAAAGGGAGGCCGATCTGGTGCCCGGATATGCCTGCCGGTTTCTTACGGCCCGCCGCCGGGCGGGGGCCGCTATGCGCCGGACATGCATGGGACCTTCGAGCCTCAACCCCCATGCCGGGCCGTCTGGGAAACGGTCGGGGCGGGATACAGGGACTCTCTCGGGGATGCAATCGGGCATTCCCCCCTGGGTCCGGCCGCTCACGATAGGGCGAGAGGCGGGCGACAGCGGCAGCCGGCGGCCCATAGTCCTCCTGCTCTGCCGAAGGACATCCCCCGCCTGACCAGGCTGCTCTTCACCCATCCGGCCTGGCGGCGGCTGACGGTGCTGGCGCTCTACGGCTACCAGGGGCTGGTGGCCGGCTTCGCCGTCACGGCGCTGCCCAACCACCTCGCCGCGACGGGGTCGGCGCCGGAAGCCATCGGCGCCACCATGGCGATGACCGGCCTGCCCTGGGTGCTACAGCCGCTCTGGGGGCCGCTGGTCGACCGGCATGGCGCCTTCCGCATGGGGCGGCGGCGCTTCTGGATCCTGGCCGGGCTGGCGGGGGCGCTGCTCTGCCTGGCCTGCCTGCCGCTGGCGGAGGGTCTCGCGGGGATCGGGCTGGTGCTGCTGGCGCACAATGCCTGCGCGGCGCTGACCGACACGGCGGTCGACGCGCTGATCATCGACCGGGTCCCGGCCAACCACCTGGGCGAGGTGACGGCGCTGACCCGGGCCGGCTTCGTCACAGGGATGGCGCTCGGGGCGGCGCTGTTCTCCTCGGTGATCGCGGCGCTTGGGCTCGCGGTGGCGGAGCACCTGCTGCTGCTGCTCGGCCTGCTCGTGGTCGCGGTGCCGGTCCTGGTGCGGGAGGAGGCGGGCGATGCGCTGCTCTCCCCGCGGCGGCGGGTCGGGCCGGGGCGCGGGGCGGAGGATGCCTCCTACCTCGCCGTCCTGCAGGAGCTGCTCGCCTTCGGGCGGCGGCCGGAGATGCTCGTCCTGCTCGCCATCTGCGTGGCGGAGGAGTTCGCCACGGGCGCCTTCGGCGTGCATTTCGGGCTGGAGCTGGTGGCGACCGGGCGGTGGGAGGCGACGAGCCTCTCGCACCTTCAGGGCGGGCTGACGCTGGCGAGCGGGACCATCGGCGCCTTCTCGATCGGGCTGTGGCTGGACCGGGTGGGGCCGCAGCATGCGCTGCGCCTGCTGCTCGGCGCCTGCGCCGTCGGCTATGTCGTCACGGCGGTGCTGCTGTTCGGGCCGCGCGGCTTCCTGGCGGAGGGCCTAGCCATGGCGCTCTCCAGCATCGTCCCCGCGCTGGTCTTCGTCTCGCTCGCGCCGGCGGTGATGCAGGCGATCCAGGGTGGCGGGGCGGCGACGCAATTCGCCTTCGTCATGGCGGCGCTGAATGGCGGGAGCATCCTCGGCTCGGCGGCGTCGGGGCGGATCGGGGCCGTGCTGGCATCCTGGCAGATCGCGCTCGGCGGGGCGGCGATCTTCGCCCTGTGCGCCGCAGCGGCTGGCGGGGCGCTTCGGCAAGCGAAGTGATGATAATACAACCGCTAGTATTGGCGTGGCATTATTGTCGCAGGATGACTTATTTGGAACCCATAAGAACCTTTTTAGTCCTCCGGCATACGTGATGCGGCCTTTCCCTGGTGGAATCTGACCGAGCCCTGATTTGCTCGGCTGAGTTCAGGGATGAATCGCTATGGTGAATGCGTCGAGGCGCCGTCGCGTCGGAGTGGCGGTGGTTGGCATGGGCGGCGCGGTGGCCACCACCGCCGTCGCCGGGGTCGAGCTGATGCGCCGCGGCGCGAACCAGATGACCGGCCTGCCGCTCGCCGATGTCGCGGTGCCCGGCCTTGCCGGTTATGAGGATCTCGTCTTCGGCGGCTGGGACGTGAACGGGCAGAGCCTCGCCGCCGCCGCCGCCGAGCACCATGTGCTGAACGACAACCAGCTGGCGGAAGCCGAGGGCGCGCTCGAGCGCATCAAGCCCTGGGCCGCGGTCGCCAGCAGCGCCTTCTGCCGGCGGATCGGCGGCAGCAACACGCGCGAGATGCGCGGGCATCGTGCTGCGATCGACGCGATCATCAGCGACATCCAGCAGTTCAAGGCGGCGAACGACCTCGACGACGTGGTGATGATCAACCTCGCCTCGACCGAGCGCACGCCGGTGGAGGGCGAGGCGCTCGGCACCGCGGACGGCTTCCAGCGCGCGCTCGACCGCGACGACCCGGATATCGGCCCGGCCATGCTCTATGCCGCGGCCGCGATCGAGGCCGGCGTCGCCTACGGCAATTTCACCCCCTCCGTCGCCGCTGACATCCCCGGGCTGATGGAGCTCGCCGAGCGGCGCGGCGTGCCGCTCGCTGGCAAGGACGGCAAGACCGGCCAGACGCTGCTCAAGACCGTGCTGGCGCCTGCCTTCCGGGCGCGCGCGCTGCATGTGGACGGCTGGTTCTCCACCAACATCCTCGGCAACCGCGACGGCCAGGCGCTGGAGGACCCGGACAGCCTGAAGTCGAAGCTCGGCACCAAGGGCAGCGTGCTCGACAGCATCCTCGGCTACAAGGTCGAGGACCACATCGTCGACATCCGCTACTACCGGCCGCGCGGCGACGACAAGGAGGCCTGGGACAACATCGACGTCAGCGGCTTCCTCGGCCACAAGATGCAGATCAAGGTCAACTTCCTCTGCAAGGACAGCGTGCTGGCGGCGCCGCTGGTCCTCGAGATCGCCCGCGTGCTCGATCTCGCGCGGCAGCGCGGCGAGCGGGGGCCGCAGGAGCAGCTCTCGCTCTTCTTCAAGGCGCCGATGACGGCGGGACGACGAGCGCCGGAGCACGCCTTCCACGTCCAGGAGCGGATGCTGGCCGACTGGCTCGAGGGCAAGGCTGGCCGATGAGCCTGGCTGCCGCGGAGGAGGGTGGGCGAGCCTCGCCCGCCCTGATGCCGCTGTTGCGGAGCCTCGAGGACCTGAAGCGCATCCGCTCGGCGGGACGCGCGGGCTCCATCGCCGAGCGGCTTTTCGCCGAGGCCTGGGCCGAGCTTGTCGCGGGCGATGCACCGGTGGAGGTCGCGCACCACGCGGTGCGGCGGGCGCTGGCGGCGACGGTGCTCGGCGACCTCGACGCGGGGCTGATGGGCGAGCTCGGCATCCCCGCGGGTGAGGCCGAGGGCATCATCCATGGCGTGGTGGCGGAGGCGGCGGGGCCGCTCGATCCAGCCTTGCGCGCCTGGCTGATGGAGGCGCCACGCGCGCCAGGCGCCGGGCCGCTGCCGGGCTTCGTCGGGCGGCTCGCGGCGCAGCCGCGGGCGGGGGCGACCGCGCCGGGCCGCGGGCGGCTGATCCTCGACCCGCCGGAGAGCCATGCGGAGCATTGCGCGCTGGTCGCGCTCTTCGGTGCCGTGCTGGCGCCGGTCTGGGGCGCGCGGCCGGAGACGGTCTTCCTCGCCGGGCTCGCGCATCACCTGCACAACGCAATGATCCCGGACTCCGGATTCGCCGGCGAGATGGCGCTCGGCGAATGGCTGGGGCCGGCGATGGCGCGGGCGACGGCGCTTGCCCTGGGGGAGCTCGGCCCAGGGCTGCGCGCCAGGGTCGAAGAGGCCTGCCGCATCCTGCCGGATGCCGGGACGCCGGAGGGCCGCGCCTTTCATGCGGCGGACACGCTGGATCGGGTGCTGCAGGTGGAGAGCCAGCTGCGCGCCGCCGGCACCAGCATGGGCTTCGTCCTGCGCGAGATGGAGCTCGTGCATGCCGGGCCGGTGAAGCCCTTCCAGGATGCGGTGCTGGCCCGGATGGGCCTCGCCGCATGATCGCGGACACCGCCCACTCGGTGCGGGATGCGGCGGGGCTGCGCTGGCCGGTGGTGGATGGCATCCCCTTCCTCCGCGCGGGCCGGCGGACGCTGGCCGAGGCGGCGCTCGCCCATCTCGATGCCGGCGAGGACGAGGCGGCGCTGGTGCTGCTGCTCGCCGACCAGGATGACTGGTGGCGCGGGCCGCAGGCGGAGCCCGAGGCGCTGCGGCAGCTCGTGCGTGGGCGCACCGGGCTCAGCCTGCGCGAGGCGATGCGGCTGCTGGCCTGGGGGCCGGTGGCCGATTACTTCGCGCATCGCTGGACGGACCCAACCTTCCTCGCCGGGCTGGCGCTGACCGAGGCGCATTGGAACGCGCCGCGCAGCGCCTTCGAACTCGCCTGCGGCATCGGCCACCACCTGCGGGAGCTGGCGCGGCGCGGCGTCGCGGTGACGGGGGCCGATGTGGTCTTCGCCAAGCTCTGGGTCGCGCGGCACTGGGTGGTGCCGGAGGCACGGCTGGTCTGCCTCGACGCGGCGCAGGACTGGCCGGCGCTCGGCTCCTTCGACCTCGTCGCCTGCCACGACGCCTTCTACTTCCTTGAGCCGAAGGGGCCGATCCTCGCCAGGCTGCGCGGCCTGCGCGATGCGGAGCGCGGGCTGCTGCTGGTCGGCCATGTCCATAACCGCGACTGGCCCAACCTCTCGGCCGGCGCCGCGCTCTCCGCCGCGGAGATGGCGGCGCTGATGCCGGAGGCGGCGCTCTACGAGGATGCGGCGCTGACGCGGGCGCTGGCCGCGGGGGAGGCGCCGCAGCGCGCTTCGGTCGAGGCGTTGCGGGGGGCCGAGGCCTTTGCCGCCGCCGAGGGGCCGGGGCTGCGGGAGGCCCGCGCCGTCAGCGGGTTGCTCGCCATGCCGCCGGAAGGCGCGGCGCTCCGACGCAACCCGCTCTATGACGAGGCCGGGCGCATCGCCTGGCCCTCCGAGCGCTACGGACGCGAATACGGGGCGCTGGCGACCTATCCGCCGGCGACGACGCAGCCGCCGCGTGCCGCACTGTCCGAGGTGACGCGCGAGGCGGCGCGGCGGCGCGAGCTGGTCGACCTGCCGGAGGGCTGGTGACATGCTGGATGCCACGACCCATGCGACGACCGGGCTCGGCTGGGGCGTGATCGGCTTCGGCTGGGTGGCGCGCGACTATGCCGTGCCGGGGCTGCTGGGCGCGGGCGGAAGGCTGGTCGCCGTCGCCGACCCGGATCCGGCCGCGCGGCGCCGGGCGGCCGCGCTCGGCGCCGCGGCGCATGCGGATGTCGATGTGCTGCTCGCCGACCCGGCCGTGCAGGCCGTCTACGTGGCGACGCCCAACCATCTGCATCGCGCCGCGGTGGAGCGCGCGGCGGCGGCCGGCAAGCCCGTGCTCTGCGAGAAGCCGATGGCGGCGAGCCTCGCCGAGGCGGAGGCGATGGCGGAGGCGGTGCGCGCCGCCGGCATCCCCTACGGCACCGCCTTCGACCAGCGGCACCATCCGGCCCATGCGGCGATCCGCGCGGCCATCGCGGAGGGCGCGGTCGGCACCGTCACCGCCATCCGCATCGCCTATGCCTGCTGGGTCGATGCCGGCTGGGCGCGTGACAACTGGCGGGCGGATGCGGCCCGGGCCGGCGGCGGCGCGCTGATGGATCTCGCGCCGCACGGGCTCGACCTTGTCGACTGCCTGCTCGGCGAGCCGGTGGAGGAGATCGCGGCGCTGACGCAGCGGCGGGTGCAGGACTATGCCGTCGATGACGGCGCCATGCTGCTCGGCCGCACCCGCTCCGGCGTGCTGGTGCAGCTCCACGTCGCCTACAACTGCCCGGAGGCACTGCCGCGCCGGCGGCTCGAGGTGCTCGGCACCGCCGGACAGATCCTCGCCGAGCGCACCATGGGCCAGACCCCGGGCGGACAGGCTTGGCGCATCGACGGGCGGCTCGGCCTGCGCGCGCCGCTGCCGGTGCCCGACGCCGAGGCCTCGCCCTTCGCGCGGCAGATGGCCGCCTTCGCGCGCTGGCTGCGCGGCGAGGGCGAGCGGGACGCCTTTTCGCTCGACCGCGACCTCCATACCATGCGTCTGGTCGAGCGCGCCTATGCCGCCGCGGAGGGCCGTCCATGCCGCTGAAGCCCTATGCCTGCGCCAATTGCGGCCATTGGCAGCGCTACTTCGCCCCGCCGCCCGACTGCCCGGTCTGCACCGACACGCGCAACGACCTGCCGGAGGATGGCTGGCAGTTCCTGTCCGTCGAGGAGGTGCGGCCGCGCATCACCGGGCACTGGCGGCGGCTGGAGCGGGACATGGTCGCCTTCTCCGTCTCGCCGCCCTTTGGGCTGAACGGCACCGGCTGGCTGCTGCTGCACCCGGAGGGCAACATCGCCTTCGAGGCTGCGCCCTTCTACACCGACGCAATGTTGGCCGAGATCGAGCGGCTGGGCGGCATCCGCTTCCTCGCCGCCTCGCATGTCCATGGCTATGGCGCGCTGTGGCAACTGCAGGACGTGTTCCGGCCGGAGGTGCTGGCCATCCAAAAGGAAGACCTCCGCCTCACCAAGGCCTTCCGCGTCACCTGGCCCTATGACGAGGCGCTGGAGATCGCGCCGGGCCTCGTGCTGCACCATGTCGGCGGCCACTACGAGGGGCAGGCCGTGCTGCACGATGCGGGGCGGCGCATCCTCTTCTGCGGCGATGCCTTCAAGGTCGACCAGGACGAGGCGGGGAACAGCACCGCCGTCTCGACCCACAAGGCCTTCCACAAGTCGATCCCGCTGACGCCAGGCGAGATCCGCCGCTACCGCGCGGTGATCGAGGGGCTCGACTTCGACACGGTCTGCACGCCCTTCGAGCACGCGCCGGGCGTGGGGCGCGAGATCGCGCTCGCCGTGCTGGACGACCAGCTGCGCGGCCCGCCCGGCGTGCGCCATATCCCGATCGACGAGTTGCGCAGGAGCGCGATGCGATGAGCACCACCACCGACCTGCACGAGGTCGCCCGCGAGTTCCGCGCCTCCATGCCGGAGGAAGGCCATGTCACCGTCTTCCGCATCGACATGCTGGACCGCATCGGCATCCCCGTGGTGCAGGCCAACCTGATCGTCGCCAAGGAGCCGGCGACCACGGGCTATGGCTACGGCTTCGAGCCGATCGAGGCGGAGGTCGGCGCGCTCGGCGAGCTCTGCGAGGAGGTGCATGTCGGCGCCTGGGTGAAGCGGACGGAACGCCTGTACGGCAGCTATGCCGAGATGATGCGGCAGCGCGGCGCCGCGGGCGTCGCCGACCCGCTGACGCTCGGCCTGCCGGCCGGCAGCCCCTACGCGCCGGACATGCCGCTGGCCTGGGCCGAGGCGCGGCGCTTCTCGACCGGCGAGCCGGTGCTGGTGCCGCTCGACTGGGTGGCGGCCTATCCCTACCAGCTCGGCGAGAAGCCGCGGCTGATCACGCCGATCACCAACGGCCTCGGCGCCGGCTTCGACCTGCCGCATGCCATCTCGCACGGGCTGATGGAGCTGCTGCAGCGCGACGGCAATGCCGTGACCTACCGCGCGCTCGACCAGGGCGTGGTAGTGGAGGTGGACACCGAGGAGGAGCCGGAGGTCGCCGGGCTGATGGCGCATCTCCGGGACCTCGGCATCGACGTCACCGTCAAGCTGGCCTGCACGGATTTCGGCATCCCGAACCTCTATGTCGTCGGCAACGACCGTGGCTGGCCGACGGTGCCGGTGCAGGTGACCTCCTGCGGCGAGGCCTCGCACCCCGACCGCTCGCGCACGCTGCGCAAGGCGCTGCTGGAGTTTTGCGGCTCCCGCTCGCGCAAGGCGGCGACGCATGGACCGATCGACCTCGTCCAGGCATCGCTGCCGCGCGACTATGTCGACCGCCAGATCGGCGTCGCCATGCTGGAGGAGGAGGAGAGCCGCGCGCTGACCGCCATGGCGGAATGGGTCGGCCAGGATGCGGCGGAGCTGCGCCGGCGCCTCGCCGGCAGCGTCTTCTCCGACCGGCGGCGGGTGCGCCTCTCGGAGCTGCCGACCGTGCCGGCCGAGGCGGTGGCCGATTCCGGCGCGCGCCTCAGGCTGCTGACGGAGCGCCTGGCCGCCGAGGGGCTGGAGCCGCTGGTGATCGACTGCTCGCCGCAGGGCAGCCCGGTCAAGGCGGTGAAGACCATCGTGCCCGGCCTCGAGAGCGAGACGATGAGCTACCATCGCATCGGCTGGCGCGGCGTGCGGCGGCTGCGCGAGCGGGGCGACCCGCTGCTGCTCGATGCGGCGCGCGAGGGCGCCGCGCGGGTGCGGCTGCGGCCGGAGGACGAGGCGCGGGCCGGCGGCCCCGCCTGGTTCGACGCGCGGCTGGCGGATGAGAAGGTGGGGCAGCTCTACCCGCTCTACCGCGAGTGCGGCACCTTCTCCGCGCAGCTCTACCGCCGGCGGCAGGCGGCCTGAGCATGGCGCTGCGCTTCGCCTACAATACCAATGGCGCGGCCAATCACCGGCTCGGCGATGCCGTCGCGCTGATCGCCGAGGCCGGGTATGACGGCGTGGCGCTGACGCTCGACTTCCAGCATCTCGACCCGCTGACCGAGGGCTGGGTGGCGCGGACGGAGGCGCTGGCGCGCGAGCTGCGCGCCCGGCGCCTCGGCTGCGTCATCGAGACGGGCGCGCGCTTCCTGCTCGACCCGCGGCGCAAGCATGAACCAACCTTGTTGACGCCGACGGCGGAGGGGCGGGCACGGCGCGTCGCCTTCCTGCAGCGCGCCGTCGACATCGGCAACATCCTGGAGGCGGAGGCGGTTTCCTTCTGGGCGGGCGTGCCGCAGCCGGGCGTCGACCGCGGCGAGGCGGGAGAGTGGCTGCTGGAGGGCGTGGCGCAGGTCGTCGACTACGGCACGCGGCACGGCGTCACCGTGGCGCTGGAGCCGGAGCCGGGCATGCTGGTCGAGACGCTCGACGACTGGGCGCTGCTGCGGCCGCATCTGCCGGGGCTGAGGCTGGCGCTCGACCTCGGCCATTGCCTGGTGACGCAGGAGCGGGAGCCGGCGGCCGCCGTCGGCGAGTTCGCGCCGCATCTCGGCACCATCGCCATCGAGGACATGCGCCGCGGCGACCATACCCACCTGCCCTTCGGCGAGGGCGAGATGGACATCCCCGCCTGCCTCGATGCGTTGGAGGCGGTGGGCTTCCAGCGGCTCGTCTGCGTGGAGCTCTCGCGCGAGAGCCATCGCGCCGACCGGATGATCCCGCAGTCGCTCGCCTGGCTGCGGCAGTGCAGGGAGGGACGAGACAGATGAGGATCCTGTTCTGCAGCCGCCGCTTCTTCCCGGCCATCAGCGGCATGAGCGTCTATGCGGTGAACCTGCTGCGGCAGCTCGTTGCGGCCGGGCATGACGTGACCATGGTCAGCCAGTATCGCGGCGACCCCACCGGCACCCGCGTCTATGGCGGCGGACCGCCGCCGCCCGTCCCCGGCGTCACCGTCATCGGTCGGCAGTCCCTCGGCGAGGAAGCCTTCGCCGAGCCGGGCGGGGCGGATTTCGAGCGCGACGTGCAGGACATGGTTGATGTCATCCTCGCCGAGCATCGGAAGAAGCCCTTCGACATCCTGCATGCGCAGTACGGCTACCCGAATGGCTGGGCGGTGCTGCTCGCGGCGCGGGAGATCGGCATCCCCACCGTCGTCTCCATCCAGGGCGGCGACGGCCACTGGGTCGGCTCCTGCTGCGAGACGCACCGGCTCGGCATGCTCAACGTGCTGAACCATGCGAATGCGCTCCTGATCGGCTGCGAGAGCTTCGCGCAGGAGGTGATCGAGCGGCTCGGCGTGGCGCGGGAGCGCTTCACCATCGTCCCCGGCGCCGTGGATACCGAGCGCTTCCGCCCGGCCCCGGGCTTCGTGCCGGGTGAGGCGGCGGATCCGGTGCGGCTGCTCTACCATGGCCGCGTCGACCGGCGGAAAGGCTCGCTCGACATGATCGAGGCGCTGGCCCTGCTGCAGCGCGACGGCGTGCGCTTCGCCGCCACCATCTCCGGCATCGGGCCGGACTACGACAGCTCGCGCGCGCTGGCGGAGAAGCGGGGCGTGCTGGTCCGCTTCACCGGCTATGCCGATTACGACGCGGCGCCGGCGCTCTACCGTGAGGCGGATGTCTTCGTCAGCCCGACCTATGCCGAGGGCTTCAGCAACACGATCCTGGAGGCGATGGCGAACGGCCTGCCGAGCGTCTCCTGCTACGCCGTCGGCGTCGTCGACTGCCTGCGCGATGGCGAGAACGGGCTGCTGGTGCAGCCGGGCGACATCCCGGCGCTCGCCCAGGCGCTCAGGCGGGTGATCGAGGATGCGCCGCTGCGGCGGCGGCTTGCCGCAACGGCGCTCGAGGAATGCCGGCGCACCTATTCCTGGGAAGCGGTGGGGCGGCAGATCATGGGCGTCTATGCCGGGGTCGCCGGGCGGCAACCCGATACCGGCTTCGACCCCGTGCTGCCGCATGACGCGGGGTGCCGGTTCCGCGCGGCGCCGCATCTCCTCTGATGCCGCGCGCCCTGGCCCTTTCGCCGCATCTCGACGACGCGGCCTTTTCCTGCGGCGGCACGCTGGCGGCGCTCGCACGGGCGGGGTGGGAGGTCACGGTGGCGACGGCCTTCACCCGGTCCGTGCCCAACCCGACCGGCTTCGCCCTCGCCTGCCAGCTCGACAAGGGCTTGCCGCCGGAGGCCGACTACATGGCGCTGCGCCGGGCAGAGGATGCGGCGGCCTGCGCCAGGCTCGGCGCGCGGGCCGCCTGGCTCGACTTCGCCGAGGCGCCGCATCGCGGCTACCCGGATGCGCGCGCGCTCTTCGCCGCGCCGCGCGAGGATGATGCGATCGCGGCACCGCTCTCGCAGGCCTTTGCCGCGCTGATGGCACCGGCGCCCGACCTGATCCTGGCGCCGCAGGCGATCGGCGGGCATGTCGACCATGTGCGGCTGGTGGAATCGCTGCTGCCGGTGCTGCCGGACGGGGTGCCGGTGCTGTGGTGGACCGACTTCCCCTATGCGGCGCGGCCGCTGCGTGAGGCGGTGCGGCCCTTCGCCGGGCTGATGGAAGCCTGGCCGGAGCGCGGCTTCCCCGGCGATGCGCCGGCGCGGCTGGCCGCCTGCGCGGCCTATGCGACGCAGCTCGGCTTCCAATTCGGCGGGGCCGAAGGGCTCCGGCGCGCGCTCGATGCCGCGGGATCGGTGGAGCGCTTCCGCCTGCGCGGCGCGGTGCGGCTCGGGGTGGCGGCATGACGGAGAGCGCAACCATCCTCGTCACCGGCGGGGCCGGCTATATCGGCAGCCATGTGGTGCTCGCCCTGCTCGATGCCGGGCTGTCCGTCGTCGTGCTCGACAACCTGTCCACCGGCTGCCGCGAGGCGGTGCCGGAGGGCGTGCCGCTGGTGCTGGCCGATACCGGCGATGCGGCGGCGGTGCGGGCGGCGCTGCGGCGGCACCGCATCGGGGCGGTGGTGCACATGGCAGGCTCCCTGATCGCGCCCGAGAGCGTCGTCGATCCCGCGCGGTACTGGCGGAACAACATGGCGAACACGCTGGTCCTCGCCGAGGCCTGCATCGCCGAGGACGTAGCGCGGCTCGTCTTCTCCTCGACCGCGGCGGTCTACGGCATCCCGGACCGGCTGCCGGTCGACGAGGAGGCGCCCTGCCGGCCGATCAACCCCTACGGCGCCTCTAAGCTGGCGGCGGAGCAGATGCTGCAGGCCGTGGCCGCAGCGCACCGGCTCTCGGTCGTTGCGCTGCGCTACTTCAACGTGGCGGGTGCCGATCCGGCGGGGCGGGCGGGGCCGCGCATGCCAGGGGCGACGCACCTCATCAAGGTCGCGCTCGAGGCGGCGCTCGGGCAGCGGGCGGAGCTCGCCATCTATGGCGGGGATTACGACACGCCGGACGGGACGGGCGTGCGCGACTACATCCATGTCACCGACCTGGCGCGGGCGCATGTGGAGGCGCTGCGGCACCTGGCGATGGGCGGCGAGACGGTCGTGCTGAACTGCGGCTACGGCCACGGGCATTCGGTGCGCGCCGTCATCCGCGCGGTGGAGCGGGCGACGGGCGCGCGGGTGCGGGTCGCGCCGCGCCGTCCGGGCGACCCGCCGGCCGTGATCGCCGCGGCGGACCGCATCCGCGGCCGGCTCGCCTGGCGGCCGGCTTTCGACGACCTCGATGCCATCATCGCCGATGCCGTCCGCTGGCAGCGGCGGCTGAACGGACACGACCGGCGGGAGCGCTGGGGCTGACGGCGCCGTCGCTCGCGGTGCGCCGCATCGTCATGGGTGCCTTGATGGCCGGCCTTACGGCGGGGCTGGTCGCGCTCGGCTGGCATGTGCTGGCCGATGGCGGATGGACGGTCTGGGAATGGCTGATCCTCGCCTGCCTCGCCCTCAACGCGCCCTGGCTGGGGCTGACCGGGGCGACGGCCGTTATCGGCTTCGCCATCCGCATGCTGGCACGGGACCCGCTGGCGGCGGTGCTGCCGGCCATGCGCCAGCCGGGCTGGGCCGAGGCGCCGATCGAGGCCCGCACCGTCATCGCCGCCTGCGTCCGCCTCGAGGAGATGGAGGCGGTGCTGCCGCCGCTGGAGCGGCTGCTGCGCGAGCTGCGCGCCTCGAACGAGGGCGGCGACCGCTTCCGCCTCGCCATCCTCTCCGATACGCCCGATGGGCCCGCAGCCGTGCAGGAGGCGGCGGCGGTGGAGCGCCTCGCCGCCCGCTTCCCGGAAGGCGCGGTCCGCTACCGGCGCAGGCTGCGGAACGACGGCTACAAGGCCGGCAACCTGATGGACTTCCTCGACCGGGATGCGGAAGGCGACGACTTCCTGCTGGTGCTCGACGCCGATTCCACCATGTCCGCGGCGGCGGTGCGGCGGCTGGTCCGGCTGATGCAGGCGGATCCCGGCATGGCGATCCTGCAGCCGACCGTCGGCGGCCATCGGGCGGAGACCCTGTTCGCCCGGCATTTCGGCTTCGGCCATCGCCATGGCACGCGCATCTGGGCGACGGGGCAGGCCTGGTGGCAGGGGCCGGAGGGCGCCTATTGGGGGCACAACGCGCTGATCCGCATCGCGCCCTTCCGCGCCCATGCCAAGCTGCCGGTGCTGCCGGGCGGCGAGCTGATCCTCAGCCACGACTATGTGGAGGCGGCGCTGCTGCATGCTGCGGGCTGGGCGGTGCACGTGCTGCCGGAGGATGCGGGCTCCTTCGAGCGGCACCCGCCGGACCTCCTCGCCCATCTCGACCGGGACCGGCGCTGGGCGGCAGGCAACCTGCAATACCGTCACCTGCTGCGGCGGCGGGACCTCAGCCGGATCGGCCGGCTGCAGATGCTGCAGGCGATCCTGCATTATGCGCTGACGCCCTTCTGGTTCGCCCTGCTGCCGCTTGCCGCCCTCAATGCCGCGGCCGGCGGCGCGGCGGCGACCGCGCCGGCGGCGCTCATCGGCCTGCTGCTGGCGGGCTTCCTGCTGCTGCACCTGCCGAAATTCCTGGGCTTCGCCGAGGCCATGCTGCGGCCGGGAGACCAGCCGAGAGGGCGGATGCTGCAGGCGGTGCTGGCCGAGATCGGCTTCTCCGTCCTCGTCGATGCGATCCTGGCGGCGGAGAAGACGGCGCTAACCGTCGCGCCGGGGCTCGCGGGCTGGGGGCCGCAGCAGCGGCGCGGGCGGCGGCTGCGCTGGGGCTACAGCGCCGGCCGGCTGAAGGTCAGCATGGCCTGCGGCGGGGCCTGCGCCGTGCTCTTCTGCCTGGCCGGACCCTCCGCCGTCCTGCTGGCCTCACCGGTCGTGCTGGCGCTGCTGCTCGCGGTGCCGGCCGTGGTGGTGAGCGCGGCGCCGCTTTGAGCCCCCGCTCAGCCGAAGGCCCAGCGCAGCGTGCGGGCGATGCCGAGCGTGCCGGCGCGGACCAGCGGGCGGGCGCCGAGGGGGCTCTCCATCCCATGCATCCTCTGGGCCCAGGCAGGCATGAGGTCGATCGCCGCCTGCATGGTGAGCGCCTGCACCGGCTCCGCCACCAGGCTCGGCGCCGGTTGGTAGAGGAGGAGGCGGGCGACCTCCGCGGTGCGGCCATCGTAGCGGAGCTGCGGCCGCATCGCCTGCAGCAGGCGCTGCGCCTCGGCCCGGCTGCGCGGGACCGGGTCGGCGCCGAGCGCCTCGCCGATCTGCGCCATCTCGGCGAAGTAGCGGTCCTGGTCGGCGCCCGTCATGCGCGGCTTGGCATAGCGGACCCAGCCGGCGAGGAAGCTCGTCGCCTCCGTCACGTGCACCCAGGCGAGCAGCGCGGGGTCGTTGGCGGAATAGGCACGGCCATCGGGCAGCGTGCCCTGCACATGGTCGTGGATGCGGCGGATGCGGGCCAGCATCGCCTCCGCCTCGTCACGGCCGCCATAGGTGGTGAGGGCGACGAAGCGCGCAGTGCGGCGCAGGCGGCCCAGCATGTCGGCGCGGAAATTGGAATGGTCCCACACGCCCGCCAGCACGGCCGGATGCAGCATCTGCAGCAGCAGCCCGGCGATGCCGCCGACCATCATCGAGGTCACGTCGCCATGGACCCGCCAGGCGACGGAGCGCGGGCCGAACAACCCGTCGGGGCGCGGCACCACGGGCCGCTCGCCGCGGGCGCGGTCGTTGAACAGGGCAACGACCTCGGCGGCGATCCTCTTCTTGAGCGGGCGGGCGAGGGCCTGCGGCAGCGGGATGGGCGGCAAGGCACTGGGGCGGGATGGCATCACGGGTGTCACGTTCCTGGCCTGCTGTTATGGGGCCGGTTCCCGCTTTGGGAAGGCACGCGGTGGCGGCCCTTCCGCACCCGTGCCAGGGTGACTTGGCAGACGTGATCGAGGTTTGATGCAGAAGGAGCAGACCGCCCCGGCCGGGGCCAGCCGCCAGGCGAATCGCGTGGCGCTGTCGGAGGGGCCGGTGGTGCGGGGGCTGGCGGTGGCCACGGCGCCGCTCGCCATGGCGCTGGTCGTCATGTTCGCCATCCAGCTCGCCGAGGCCTGGCTGACCGGCCTGCTCGGCCCGCATGCGCTGGCGGCGATGGGCTTCGTCATCCCCATCGTGATGACGGTGATGAGCTTCGGCATCGGCCTCGGCGCCGGGGCGACGGCGGTGGTGGCGCGGGCACTCGGCGCGCGGGAGGAGGCGGGGCGGCTCTCGCTGCATGCGCTGCTGCTCGCCGCCGGCGTGGCGCTCGGCCTCGCCCTGCCCTGCTGGCTGGGGGCGGAGACGCTGCTGCGCTGGCTCGGGGCGGAGGGCGAGACGCGGCTGCTGGCGCTCGGCTACCTGCGGGTCTGGCTGCTCGGCGCGGTGCCGCTGCTGACGGGGATGGTGGCACTCGGCATCGCCCGCGCGGCGGGGGACATGCGCTTCGGCGGCTCGGCGCTGGCAGGGGCAGGCATCCTCGGCTTCCTGCTCGACTGGCCACTGGCCTTCGGCCTGCCGGGGGTGGTGCCGGGGCTCGGCCTGCCGGGGCTGGCGGCGGCGGCCGGCCTCGCCTGGACGGCGATGCTCCTGGCCTCGCTCCGGCGGCTGCGCCAACTCGGGCTGCTGACGGTGGAGGGCACCCTGCTGGGCGGCTTCGCGGCCTCGACGCGTCGGGTGCTGCGGGTCGGACTGCCGGCGGCGGGGACGAATGCGATCATCCCCGTCGCCAACGGACTCTTCACCGCCATGCTGGCGGTGCAGGGGAGCGCGGCAGTGGCCGGCTTCGGCCTCGGCTCGCGGGTGGAGAGCCTGGCGCTGACGGCGCTCTTCGCCCTCTCGGCCGTGGCCAATCCCTTCGCCGCGCAGAATGCCGGGGCGGGCCGGCCGGACCGGCTGCGGACGGGGATGCAGGCGGCCATGGGCTTCTGCCTGGCCTATGGGCTGGCGGTGGCGCTGCCGCTGGTGGTGGCGGCGCCTTTCATCGCGATGCTCTTCACCGGCGACCCGGCGGTGGCGAGCTCGACCGCGCTCTACCTCCGCATCCTGCCCTGGGGCTACGGGGCGATCGGGGCCATCGCGGTGGCCTGCGCCGCCTTCAACGGGCTGGACCAGCCGATGGTGGCGGTGGCCATCTCGCTGGTGCGGACCTTCGTGCTGGGGGTGCCGCTGGCCTGGCTCGGCGGCCGCCTCGGGGGCGAGGCGGGGACCTTCGCCGGGCTGCTGATCGGCAATCTCGGCGCCGGGGCGCTGGCCGCGGGGTTGCTGCTGCGGGCAACGGCGCAGCAGCCGCTGGCGGCGAAGGCTGCGTGACGGCCGGTCAGCGGCGGCCGGTCCAGCGGCCGGTCGGGGCCTCGGGCGTGACGAGGCCGCCGCCGTCGAAGGCGCGATCCAGGGGATCGGCCGGCATCACGGCGAGCTGGGCGCCACCGGCATACTCCGTCCCCACCATCCCGCCGCCCGCATAGGCCCGGTCCGCCGCGGCGACGGCGCCGCCCCCGTAATCCGGCATGCCGAGCCGCGGCGCGATGCTGGCGACGTAGCGCATCGTCTCGTCCGGCAGGATGCGCGCGCCGGCGAGGAAGTCCGCCACCCGGTCCGGCCCGGCATTGTAGGCGGCGAGGAAGGCGGGGGCGCCGAAGCGGTCATGCATCTCCCGCAGATAGGCGGCGCCGGCGAGGATGTTGTCGCGCGGCGCAAAGGGGTCGGGGCCGAGCCCGTAGCGCGGCCGCAGGATGTCGTAGGTGCGCGGCATCACCTGCATCAGCCCCATGGCGCCGACCGGGGAGGTGATCGGCAGCCCGTCCGCGCCGGTCAGCCGCCCGCCGCTCTCCTGGCGCATCACCTCGCGGATCCAGCGCTCCGGCAGGCCGAAGCGCGCCGCGGCCTCGCGGATATCGGGGCCCCAGGGGTCGTCCGGCGTGCCGGGGGCGGCATAGGCCGGCGCCGCGAGGGCGCGGTAGCCCCGTGCCTCGGCCTGGGAGGCGGCGAGGTCGTAGCCGTAGTCGCCATTGCCGTCATAGCCGCGCCGCCCGTCCCAGACCGCCGCCCGATGCCCGCCCGCGCAGCCGCCGAGCGCCAGCAGAAGCAGAAGCCACACCGCCCGCATGCCCATGGTCCCGTCCCGATCCCGTCCTGCCCGGCCCGGGTTCAGACGCGGGACGTGACGCCATCGGACAGGATAGCCGGGGAACCCATGCCGGCGCCAAGCCTGCCGTGCCCCTCGGCAGCGTCCTGCCATCCGCCCGCTTGAGAAATCGGCGAGCACGCGCCGGCGCCCCGGATCGCCGCAGACCAGGGGGCTCAGCCCGTGCTTTGATGCCCCGGTCCCGGCGAGAAGAACCAAGGAGACGAGCCATGTCGACCACCGCGCCAGCGCCTGAGGGAAGCCCCGCCGCCACCCAACGCCCGCCCTTCGACACCGGGCGGCTCGACCGGCTGCTGGCCGAGGCGGATGTCGATGCCCTCGTCACCACCTCCCGCCAGGCCTCGCAATACATGCTGGGCGGCTACAGCTTCCCCTTCTTCGACCACCGCGACTCCATCGGCCTCAGCCGCTACCTGCCGGTGATGGTCTATGTGCCGGGCAAGCCGGAGCTCACCGCCTATATCGCCCACCGGCTGGAGAAGCATGAGAAGCAGCTCGGCCGCTTCTGGACGCCGGTGGTCGAGACCGTCTCCGGCAGCACGACCGATGCGGTGGGGCATGCGGTGCAGCACCTCCGGCGGATCGGCATCCCGCTGCGGCGGATCGGGGTGGAGCCGGCCTTCCTGCCCTCCGACGCCGCCGAGGTGCTGCGCGACGGGCTGCCGAATGCGGCGCTGGTCGATGTGGCGCAGCCGCTCGAGCGGCTGCGGGCGCGGAAGAGCCCGGCGGAGCTCGCCCTGCTGCGCGAGGCCTCCGAGCGCGTGGTCGCCTCCATGCTCGCCACCTTCGCCGCCTGCGAGCCGGGCGTCACCAAGGCGGAGCTGGTGGAGCGGCTGCGGCGGGAGGAGGTGCAGCGCGGCCTCACCTTCGAATACTGCCTCATCACCGCCGGGACCGGGCTGAACCGCGCCGCCTCCGACCAGAAGATCGCGCCGGGCGACATCATCTCGCTCGATTCGGGCGGGCGCTATCGCGGCTATATCGGCGACCTCTGCCGCATGGGCGTGGTGGGCGAGCCGGATGCGGAACTGGCCGAGCTGCTGGCCGAGGTCGAGTCCATCCAGCAGGCCGCGCGGCGCATGGTGCGGGCCGGCGTCCCGGGCGGCGAGGTGCAGGCGGCGGGGGAGCGGGCGGCGGCGGCCTCGCCGCATGCGGAGCACATCGAGTTCCTCGCCCATGGCATGGGGCTGGTGCAGCACGAGGCGCCCTGGCTGACCGCGACCGGGCCCATCGCCTACCAGGCGCATGACCTGGAGCGGCCGCTCGAGGCCGACATGGTGCTCTCGGTCGAGACGACGCTGCTGCATCCGCGCCGCGGCTTCATCAAGCTCGAGGACACGGTCGCCGTGACCGAGGGCGGCCACGAGCCGATGGGCGATGCCGGGCGCGGGTGGAACCGCACCGGGCGCTGAGCGCGGCTCAGCCCGGCGCGAGCGGCGAGCGCTCGTACTGGGCGAGGAGGTCGGCCGGGTCGCGGTAGAGGGCGATGCAGCCGGCCTCCCGCAGCACCGCCTCGGGGAAGCCGCCGCAGAGCAGGCCGACGCAGCGCAGCCCGGCCTTGCCGGCGGCCTCCGCATCGTAAGGCGAGTCGCCGACCACGATGGCCGCCTCGGCCGGCAGCGGCTTCAGCTTGGCGAGCGCGGCCTCGAAGATGTCGGGGGAGGGCTTGGAGCTCTCAGCATCGTCGGCGCTGGTGGCGCCGTCGAGCAGGTCGCCGATCCGGGCGATCTCCTTGTAGCGCTCCAGCTCCTCGCCCTTGGCGGAGCTGGCGAGAAGGATGCGCTGGCCCTCGCCGCGCAGCCGCTCGAACAGGGGGCGGACGCCGGGAAAGGCGCGGGCGCGGCCGATATACTCCTGCATGAAGAGCGCGCTGCGGGCCTCGGCGATGGCCTTGCCCTCGCGCTCCACCACCTCGGGCGGCAGGAAGGCGGGCATCAGCTGGTCGCTGCCCTTGCCGATCTGGCCGCGGATCGCGGCCTCCGGCACCGCATGGCCGAAGCGGCGGAAGGCCTCGGCCCAGGAGGCGGCGTGAAAGTCGTTGGTGTCGACGAGCGTTCCGTCGACGTCGAAGATCACGGCCTTGGTCATGGGGTGCGTCCCGTCCTGCTGCGGGGCGCAACCCTGTGGCCGGGCCGCAAGTTCCCCGCTCAGGCGCGGGGAAGCGTCACGCCCCGCTGGCCCTGGTACTTGCCGTGCCGGTCGCGGTAGGAGGTCTCGCAGACCTCGTCGGATTCAAGGAACAGCACCTGCGCCACGCCCTCATTGGCGTAGATCTTGGCCGGCAGGTTGGTGGTGTTGGAGAATTCCAGCGTCACCTGCCCTTCCCATTCCGGCTCGAAGGGCGTGACGTTCACGATGATGCCGCAGCGGGCATAGGTCGACTTCGACAGGCAGATCGTCAGCACGTTGCGGGGGATGCGGAAATACTCGACCGTCGCCGCGAGGGCGAAGGAGTTGGGCGGGATGATGCACTCGTCGCCCTCGAAGTCGACGAAGCTGCGCGGGTCGAAGCTCTTCGGGTCGACCATCGCCGAGTAGACATTGGTGAAGATCTTGAACTGGCGCGAGCAGCGGATGTCGTAGCCATAGGAGGACAGGCCGTAGGAGATCACCCGGCGGCCCTCGACCTCGCGCACCTGGCCCGGCTCGAAGGGCTCGATCATCCCTTCCGTCTCGGCCATGCGGCGGATCCAGCGGTCGTTCTTGATGCTCATGCCGAAAGGTCCCGGGCCGAGGCGTATGGAGGGCCTTCCCTCTAGCGGAATGCAGCGGTTCGGCGAAGGGCTCAGTCGGCCTTGTCATCCGAGGCCGGCGGAGGGGCCGGCGCCTCCTCCCGGCCACGGGCCTGGGCCTTGCGGCGGCGGAGATTGGCGCGGAGGGCGGCGGCGAGGCGGGCCTCCCGCTCGGCGCGGGCGCGGTCCGCGGGGGTTTGCGGCGGGTCGGGCGGGGGCTGGGCCATGGCGGGCGGAAGGTGTGCGCTGCCCGCCATGGCGGTCAAGGCTCAGGCGACGGTCAGCGTGACGTCGATGTTGTTGCGCGTCGCGTTGGAGTAGGGGCAGACCTGATGCGCCTTTTGGACCAGCGCCTCCGCCTCGTCGCGCGGCAGGCCGGGCAGGGCGATGGTGAGGCCGATCTCGAGGCCGAAGCCACCCTCGGAGCGCGGCCCGATGCCGACCTGCGCCGTGACCGTCGTCTCCGCCGGGACCTTGCGGCCGCCCTGGGAGGCGACGAATTTCATCGCGCCGAGGAAGCAGGCCGAGTAGCCGGCGGCGAAGAGCTGCTCCGGGTTGTTGCCGGCCCCGCCTGCGCCGCCGAGCTCCTTCGGCGTGGCGAGGCGCAGGTCGAGGCTGCCATCGGCGGTGGCGGCATGGCCGTCGCGGCCGCCGGTGGCTTCGGTGCGGTAGAGGACGTTCACGGACAACGGCGGCTCCTGTTGCCTTGGGACGAGATATAGTTTGCCCGCGATCTGTTGGGGCACGATTGCCCAAGCAGCACGGCCGCCAGGCATTCCTTGGGACGCGATCGCTTGGTGCGCGATCTATCTTGCCCGGTGGAGGACCCGATGGCGGATGACCCCCTGAGCCTGAAGAATTTCGCCTGCTTCGCCATCCACTCGGCCGGGCATGCGCTGGGCCGCGCCTACAAGCCGCTGCTGGACCGGCTGGGCCTGACCTACCCGCAGTACCTGGTCATGGTGGCGCTGTGGGAGGAGGAGGGGGTGACGCTCAACGCCCTTGGCGAGCGGCTCTTCCTCGATTCCAGCACGCTCACCCCGCTGCTGAAGCGGCTCGAGGCGCAGGGCCTGTTGCACCGGCAGCGCGACCCGGCGAATGAGCGGCAGCTCCGCATCACCCTCACCGGGCGGGGCCGGGCGCTGCGCGAGGAGGCCGCGGAGGTCCCGGCCTGCATGCAGGCGGCGAGCGGAATGACGGTGGAGGAGCTCCGCCACCTCCGCGACGAGGCGGGCCGCCTGCGCGACGCCTTGCTGCGCGCCTGAGGCGCCTCACCGCGCCTTCGCCGCCCCCCGCGGCACCTCCCGCCGCAGCGAGGCCGGCCGGCCGAACAGGTCGATCATGGCCGGGAAGACGACGAGGATGAAGACCGGCAGCAGCGTCGTGCCGCCGACCACCACCACCGCCAGCGGCTTCTGCAGGTCGGAGCCGATGCCCGTCGCCACCGCCGCCGGCAGCAGCCCGACCATGGCGGCGAGGCAGGTCATCATCACCGGCCGCATCCGGTCCACCCCGGCCTGGTCGAGCGCCTGGCGCCAGGGCATCCCCTCGTCCCGCAACCCGTGGAAATGCGAGAGCAGGATGATGCCCTCCATCACCGTGATGCCGAAGAGGGCGAGGAAGCCGATCGCCGCCGGGACGCTGAAGTTGAGCCCCATCGCGTCGAGCGCCGTGACGCCGCCGATGCAGGAGAGCGGCAGGAGGCCGAAGATCAGCATCGCATCCCGCAAGCTGCCGAACTGGACGTAGAGCAGCACCGCGATCAGGGCGAGGGCGATGGGCACCACCACCTTCAGCCGGGCGATGGCGTCCTGCAGGTTGCGGAACTCACCGACCCATTCCAGCCGGTAGCCGGGCGGCAGGGCCACATGGGCGGCGACGCGCTCCTGCGCCTCCTCCACCGCGCTCTGCGGGTCCCGCCCGCGGACGCTGAACTTCACCGGCACGTAGCGGCTGGCATCCTCGCGGTAGATGTAGCTGGCGCCGGAGACCAGGCGGATATCCGCCACGTCGCGCAGCGTCGCCCCGGATTGCGGGCTGATGGGGATGCGGCCGATGGCGTCCAGGCTGTCGCGGTACTGCGCATCGACGCGGACGATGAGTGGGAAGTTGCGGTCGCCGCCATCCTCGTAGAGCCGCGCCGCCTCCTGCCCGCCGATGGCGGCCTGGATCACCTGGTTGATGTCGCTGACGGCAAGCCCGTATCGCGCCGCCCGCGCCCGGTCGATGCGGATGGAGACGGTGGGCTGGCCGAGGGTGCGGAAGGCGGCGAGGTCGGCGATGCCCTCTACCTGCGCCATCTGCTGCCGCACCTCCTCGGCGAGGCGGGCGAGCACGTCGAGCTCCGGCCCGATCACCTTCAGCGCATTGGCGCCCTTCACGCCGGAGGAGGCCTCCTGCACGTTGTCGGAGATGTACTGGGAGAAGTTGAAGTCGACGCCGACGAAGTCCCGTTGCAGTCGCGCCTGGACGGCGGCGACCAGCGCATCCTTGGTCTTCGCCGTCCGCCACTGGTCCATCGGCCGCAGGGGGACGAAGAACTCGGCGTTGAAGAAGCCGGCGCTGTCCGTGCCGTCATCCGGCCGGCCCTGCTGGGAGGTGACGGTGATGACCTCGGGGAACTCCATCAGGATGGCGCGCATGCGGTTCACCGCCGCATTGCCCTCGGCGAGGGAGATGGTGGCCGGCATGGTGGCGCGCATCCAGATGCTGCCCTCCTCCAGCGTGGGGAGGAACTCGCCGCCCATCCGGCCGAACTGGACGACGGCGCCGCCCAGCAGCAGGAGGGAGACGGCGATGGTCGCCAGCCGGCGCCGCATGGCCAGCGCATGCAGCCGTTCATGCGCATGGGCCATCCAGCGGACGATCGGCATCACCTTCTCCTCCGTGTCGTCGCGGAAGAGGGCGCCGGCCAGCGCCGGGGCCACGGTGAAGGTGGCCAGCAGCGCGCCGCCGATGGCATAGGCGTAGGTCTTGGCCATCGGGCCGAAGATGCGGCCCTCGATCCCGCCCATGGTGAAGAGCGGGATGAAGGCGGCGACGATGATGAGCGCCGAGAAGAAGATGGCGGTGCTGACCTCGCCGCCCGCCCGCAGCACCACCAGCGGCACGCCCGAGAGGCCGCGCGGGGCGGCGACCGGATGCGGCAGCCGCCCGTGGCGGAACTGCGCCTTGTGGAGGTGGAGGTGGCGGTAGACATTCTCCACCAGGATCACCGTGGCGTCGACCAGCAGGCCGAAGTCGAGGCTGCCGAGGGACAGCAGGTTGGCGCTCTCGCCCCGCAGCAGCATGGTGATGACGGCGACGAAGAAGGCGAAGGGGATGGTCGCCCCGACCACGATGGCGCCGCGCAGGTCGCCGAGGAAGAGCCACTGGATGAAGACCACCAGGGCGATGCCCATGATGATGTTCTTGACCACATGGTGGGTGGTGACGTCGACCAGCTCCTTCCGGTCATAGATCGTGACGATGTGGACGCCGGGTGGCAGGACGCCGCCGGCATTGATCTCGTGCACCTCCCGCTCCACCGCGCGGATGGTCGGCAGGGTCTGCTCGCCGCGGCGCATCAGGACGACGCCCATGACGACATCGTCATCCGCCTCCTGCCCGGCGATGCCGAGGCGCGGCAGGTTGCCGACCTCCACCCGCGCCACGTCCGAGAGCAGAATGGGCACGCCGTTGGAGGAGCCAAGCACCACGTTCCGCACGTCGTCCATGCTGCGGATCAGGCCGACGCCCTGCACCACGGCGGATTGGGGGCCGATATCGATGATGCCGGCGCCCGTCGTCGCATCGCCGTTGCCGATCGCCTGGACCACGGTGGGCAGGGAGAGGCCGTAGGCGTTCAGCTTCGGCAGGTCGACGATGACGTTGTAGGACTTGGTCGGGCCGCCATAGGCCGTGACGTCCACCACGCCGGGCACGCGCTTGAAGCGGCGCTGCAGCACCCTGTCCTGCAGCACGCGGAGGTCGGTCAGCGAGAAGCCCGGGGGACCCAAGATGCGGTAGCGCAGGATCTCGCCGATCGGGCTCCAGGGGCTGATGCTCGGCTGCACGCCCGAGGGCAGGGTGATCTGGCCGAGCCGGTTCAGCACCTGCTGCAGCGACTGCTCGTAGTTGTAGGCGAAGGTGAACTGCGCCGAGACCACCGAGAGGCCGAAGAGCGATGTGGAGCGCACCTTGGAGAGGTTCGGCATCCCCGACAGCCCGACCTCGATCGGGATGGTGATGTAGCGCTCGATCTCCTCGGCGCTCTGCCCGGCATTCTGGGTGATGACGACGACGGTCGGCGGCACCGGGTCCGGATAGGCCTCGATGTTGAGCTGCCGGAAGCCGGCGAAGCCCAGGCCCAGGAAGGCGAGGAAGAGCAGGATCACCAGGGCCCGTTTCTCGAGGGCGAAGGCAACGATGTGGCGCATGGCGGATCCTCAGCGGGCACGCGCCCGGGCGATGGCTCGACGGAAGCTGCGTGGGGTTCCGGCGTGGCGGATGGTTTCGCATACGCAGCATTACCGGGGCCGGCGGCGCCGGCTTAATCCGGCGCCATGCGGCGCGGGCGGCGGCTTACGGCTTGGCCATCTGGCATGGCAGTCTGGCCGGCACCCATGCCTTCCATCCCCCTCCCGCTGCGCCGGGGCGCGCTTGCCGCGCTCGGCGCGCCCGCCCTCGCCATGGGGGCGACCTTCCTCGCCTTCGGGGCGGCGGTGGCGGCGGCCGGGCGGGGGATGGGCTGGGCGCTTGGCGCCTCGCTGCTGGTCTATGGCATGGCGGGGCAGCTGGTGCTGCTGCAGGCGGGGGGCGTGGCGCCGGCGGCGCTTGGCGCGACCATCGCCAACGCGCGCTTCCTGCCGATGGCCCTGGCGCTGGCGCCCTGGCTCGGCGGCGGGGCGCGGCGCTGGCTGGCGCTGCCCTTCATCGCCATCACCCCCTGGGCGGCCGCCATGCGGGCGCTGCCGGGCCTGCCGGCCGGCGAAAGGCTGGGCTGGTTCCTCGGCTTCGCCCTGGCCTCCTGGGTCGTGGCGGGGCTGGCGACGGCGGCGGGCCATGCGGCGGCGCCGCTGCTGAGTCCCGTGCTGCTGGCGGCGCTGCTCTTCACCAACCCGCTCTACTTCGCCCTGCTGCTGGCCGCGGAGCTGCGGCTGCCGGCACCGCGGCGGGCGATCCTGGCCGGGGTGGTGGTGGCGCCCGTTGCCCTCTGGCTGCCGCCGGCCTGGGGGCTGCTCGGGGCCGGGCTGCTGGGCGGGACGCTCGCCTTCCTCCTCGGGCTACGGCGTGGCGGAGGCTGACCTCGCCTTGCTGCTGGCGGCGGCGGCGATGCTGCTGCTGCGCGGCCTCGGGCTGCTGGTCGCCGGGGCGCTGCGGCCGGACCACCCGCTGATCGCCTGGGCGGCGGCGGTCTCGCAGGCGACGCTCGCCGCTTTCGTCACGCTGGCGGTCGCGGTGCCGGGTGGGGCCGTGGCCGGGCTGCCATGGCCGGCGCGGCTGGCCGGGCTCGCGGCCGGGCTGCTGGCGCATCGGCTGCTCGGCGGGCGGCTGCTGCCGGCGCTCGGCCTCGGGACGGCGGCGCTGCTGGCGGTGCGCTGGGCGCTACAATAGGCCGAGGGCGCGCAACTCGGCGCGCAGGCGCTCCGGCATGGCCTCGGCCCCCTCGCCCTCGATGCCGGCGACGACATCGGGCGGCGCGACCTCCGGCTCCAGGTAGCGCCAGCCCTGGAAGGGCTTCACTGGCCGGGCGGCGACGGGGACCAGCTCCGGGTCCAGCACCAGCCCGGCGCAGCGGGAGCCATCGTCCCACTCCTCCTCGATGATGTCGATGATGCGCTGGCGCACCTGCACGAAGCCGGCGACGACCCAATAGATCGAGCCGCCGGCGAGGATCTCGGCGGCGCGCTTCGGCATCATCCGGGTCTGGTGGCGGAGCGGCGGCTCGGCCACCGCCCGCCGCGCCTGGATGGCGCGGAGCTGCCCTACATCCTTGGGGCCGACCGAGAGCTTGATGAGGTGGAGCACGCCCCCGGATGTACCGCGCCGGGGGCGCGCCGCAATCGCTGTTACTGTGTCGTATCGAGCGCCGCGGTGCGGGCCGGGGCGCTGGTCTGGCGGAGCTGCGGGTCGACGCAGCCGGCGGCGACGGGGCGCCAGTCCATCGTCCGGCACTGGCGGCCGGCCTGGCAGTAGCCGACGATCTGGCCCCGCGTGTTCACCAGCGTGCTCACCGAGCAGGGGCGGGCGGCGAGGGTCGGGTGGATGTCCAGCTGCTCCCAGGAAAGGGCAGGGCCGGACATGGAGACCTGGCGGACCGCGGCCAGCTCGGCCTCGGCCTGAGGGTCAGCCTTGGACATGGCGCAGCCGGCGAGGACAAGCGCCGGCAACAGGAGTAGGAGACGCATCCTTCCTCATTCCTCAAGCACAGGTGGATCGGGCCGGGCCTTGGGCAACCCATGGGCCGGCCTGCGAGGATGTAGAAGAAGAACCGGAACTGGTGTCGGAACTATCCCGTGTTGTGACGAAACCGTGTCAGCTTTACTTGGACAGAGGTTCAAGGCAGCGAATATTCTACTGCAAGGCGATAGCGCTTACCGGCCCACGCTGTTCTCCAACACGCCGACCCGCTCCACCTCCACCTCGATCCGGTCGCCTGGGACGAGCCAGCGCGGCGGATTGCGGGTGGCGCCGCTGCCCTCGGGCGAGCCGGTGGCGACCACGTCGCCCGGCAGCAGCGGCGTCACCGCCGAGAGATAGGCGATGATGGCGGGGATGCCGAAGAACATCCGGTCGAGCCCGGTGCGTTGTACCTCCTCCCCGTTCAGCCGCGTCACCAGGGTGAGGGAAGCCGGGTCGCCCACCTCGTCGGCGGTCACCAGCCAGGGGCCGAAGCCGCCGGAGCGGGCGAAATTCTTCCCCGCCCAGACGCTGTGCTTCTGGAAGTCGCGCACGGATCCGTCGTTCAGGCAGGCATAGCCGAAGACATGGCCGAGCGCCCGCTCCGGCAGGATGCCGGCGCCGCCGCGGCCGATGACGAAGGCGAGCTCGCCCTCGTAGTCGAACTGGCCCGACGCCGCCGGCGCCTGCAGCACCGCCTTGTGCGGTACCAGCGTCTCGGCCGGCTTCTGGAAGATGGCGGGGAATTCCGGGCCGCTGACCACGCCGCCGGTCGGGTGGACCTTCGGGTAGTTGGCGCCGACGCAGAAGATGCGCCGCGCCTGCGGGATCGGCTCCAGATAGGTGATCCCGGCGAGGGCGTGGCGCGGGCCGGGTGCGGCGAGCGCCGCTTGCGCTTCCGCCAGCGCGTCCGCCTCGATCAGGGAGAGCAGGCTCGGGAAGCGCGCGCCGAGCCGGCTGGTGAGGTCAATCACTGCATCGCCCTCGACCGCGCCGAAGCGCGCCTCGCCGCCGATCGCGAAGCTGATGAGCTTCATCCGCCGCCCCTCCCCTGGCTCATGCCGCATCATCGGTGGCGCCCGGCAGGGCCGCAAGCGGGGCTTCGGCACGGCTGCGATCAGGTCGTTGCGGGGCTACCGGGCTTGGGGCAAGCTCCCCGCATGGCCCGCAGAGGCCGGCAGGAGGAATCCAGGATGTGTCCAGGGGAGTCGCGCGCGTGACGCCGACCGAGATCAGCAATCCCGACTACTTCCACAAGGTCGTCGATTGCCAATGGGCCTGCCCGGCCCACACGCCCGTGCCGGAATACATTCGGTTGATCGCCGCGGGCCGCTATTCCGATGCCTATATGGTCAACTGGCACTCCAACGTCTTTCCCGGCGTGCTCGGCCGCACCTGCGACCGCCCCTGCGAGCCGGCCTGCCGGCGCGGGCGCGTCGAGGAGGAGCCGGTGGCGATCTGCCGCCTCAAGCGCGTCGCCGCCGACAATAAGGAGGATGTGCTGGCGCGGATGCCGCCCATCCCTGCCGTCGGCAACGGCAAGCGCATCGCCTGCATCGGCGCCGGGCCGGCGAGCCTGACCGTCGCGCGGGACCTCGCGCCGCTCGGCTACGAGGTGCATGTCTATGACGAGCAGTCGAAGGGCGGCGGCTTCATCCGCAGCCAGATCCCGCGCTTCCGCCTGCCGGAAAGCGTGATCGACGAGGAGGTCGGCTACATCACCGGCCGCGGCGGCGTCGTCACCCATTACGACCAGCGAGTCGGCAGCCTGCGGGCGCTGCTGGCGGAGGGATACGATGCCGTCTTCGTCGGCGCCGGCGCGCCGCGCGGGCGGGACCTCGATGTGCCAGGCAGGCGCGAGGCCGCGGCCAATATCCATATCGGCATCGACTGGCTCTCCTCCGTCTCCTTTGGCCATGTCGAGAGCGTGGGCCGGCGGGTGATCGTCCTCGGGGGGGGCAACACGGCGATGGATTGCTGCCGCTCCGCCCGCCGCCTCGGCGGCGAGGAGGTGACGGTCGTCGTCCGCTCCGGCTTCGAGGAGATGAAGGCGAGCCCTTGGGAGAAGGAGGATGCGCTGAAGGAGGGCATCCCCATCCGCAACTTCCTCGTGCCGAAGCAGGTGCTGCACGAGGATGGCCGCCTCACCGGCATGGTCTTCGAGCCGGTCAAGGCCGAGCGCGACGCCAAGGGCCGCCGCCAGCTCGTCCCCTCCGGCGAGCCGGATGTGGTGATCGAGGCGGATGACGTGCTGGTCGCCATCGGCCAGGAGAACGCATTCCCCTGGATCGAGGGCGATCTCGGCATCGAATTCGACCGCTGGGGCCTGCCGAAGCTCGACGAGGCGACGCTGCAATCGACCCGGCCGGAGGTCTTCTTCGGTGGCGATGCGGCCTTCGGGCCGAAGAACATCATCTGGGCGGTGGCGCATGGCCACCAGGCGGCGGTCTCCATCGACCTCTTCTGCCGCGGCGAGGACGTGGCGCAGCGGCCGCCGCCGGATGTGCGCATCGCCAGCCAGAAGATGGGCATCCATGAGTGGAGCTACGACAACGGCGTCTCGCTCGACCTCCGCTTCAAGGTGCCGCATGCCGAGAACGAGGTGGCGCTGCGCGATATCAAGACCGAGGTGGAGCTCGGCTATGACCGGGAGCTTGCCTTCAAGGAGGCGCAGCGCTGCCTGAATTGCGACGTGCAGACCGTCTTCACCGCGAAGCTCTGCATCGAATGCGATGCCTGCGTCGATATCTGCCCGGTCGACTGCATCACCTTCACCGAGAATGGCGAGGAGGCCGAGCTGCGCGACCGGCTGAAGATGCCGGCGCTCAACCTCGAGCAGGCGATCTATGTCGCGGACGGCCTCAAGACCGGCCGCGTCATGGCCAAGGACGAGGATGTCTGCCTGCATTGCGGCATGTGCGCCGAGCGCTGCCCGACCGGCGCCTGGGACATGCAGAAATTCCTCCTCGATAGCGCGAAGCCCAAGGCTGAAAGGGTGCACGCATGCGCAGCCCGGTGACTGCGATCAACGACTTCGTCGTCAAATTCGCCAATGTCAACGGCTCGGGCTCGGCCAGCGCCAACCAGCTCTTCGCCAAGGCGATCCTGCGCATGGGCATCCCCATCGCCTCGCGCAACATCTTCCCGAGCAACATCCAGGGCCTGCCCACCTGGTTCGAGGTGCGCGTCTCAGGCGAGGGGCATCTCGGCCGGCGCGGCGGCGTGGACCTGATGGTGGCGATGAACCCGCAGACCTGGGACCGCGACCTCGCCGAGATCGACCCGGGCGGCTACCTCTTCTACGACAGCACCCGGCCGATGCCGCAGAGCCGCTTCCGCGACGACGTGCATGTCATCGGCGTGCCGCTGACCGAGATGTGCAACGCCGCCTATACGGATGCGCGGCAGCGGCAGCTGTTCAAGAACATCATGTATGTCGGCGCGCTCTCGGCCCTGCTGCAGATCGACCCGGCGGTGGTGGAGACGCTGCTCTCCGAACAGTACAAGGGCAAGGAGAAGCTCGCCAAGCCGAACCAGGACGCCTTCCATATGGGGCGCGACTGGGCGCTGGCGAACCTCGCCTGCCCGATCGGGCTGACGCTGGAGCGGGCCGACAAGGTCGGCAACCGCATCTATGTCGACGGCAACAGTGCGGCCGGGCTCGGCGCCGTCTATGGCGGCGCGACGGTCTGCGCCTGGTACCCGATCACGCCCTCGACCTCGCTGGCCGAGGGGTTCGAGCGCTATGCGAAGAAGTTCCGCACCGACCCGGACGGGCGCAAGCGCTACGCCATCGTCCAGGCGGAGGACGAGCTGGCCTCCATCGGCATCGTCATCGGCGCCGCCTGGAACGGGGCGCGGGCCTTCACCGCGACCTCGGGCCCGGGCATCTCGCTGATGCAGGAATTCGTTGGCCTCTCCTACTTCGCCGAGATTCCCTCGGTGATCTTCGACGTGCAGCGCGCCGGGCCGAGCACGGGCATGCCGACGCGCACCCAGCAATCGGACGTGCTGGCGGCTGCCTATGCCAGCCATGGCGACACCAAGCATGTCGTGCTCTTCCCCGAGGACCCGCATGAGTGCTTCGCCTTCGGCGCCGATGCCTTCGACCTCGCCGACCGGCTGCAGCAGCCGGTCTTCGTGCTGCTCGACCTCGATATCGGGATGAACGACTGGCTCTGCGAGCCCTTCGCCTGGAACGACAACCGACGGATGGACCGCGGCAAGGTGATGACGGCGGAGGAGCTGGAGGCCGGGCGCGTCTTCGGCCGCTACCTCGATGCGGATGGCGACGGCATCCCCTACCGCACCTATCCGGGCACGCACCCAGACAAGGGCGCCTTCTTCACGCGGGGAACCTCGCGCGACCGCTTCGCCAAATACACCGAGGTCGGCGCCGCCTATGTCGACAACATGCAGCGCCTGCTGCAGAAATTCGAGACGGCGAAGTCCCTCGTCCCTCGCCCGGTGCTGCGCCAGGCGAAGGAGCCGACGCGGACCGGCGTGATCTACTATGGCAGCTCCTCCGCCGCCATGAAGGAGGCGCTGTCGGCGCTGGAGGCGGAGGGCATCCATGCCGATGCGCTGCGCATCCGCGCCTTCCCCTTCCACCAGGATGTCGAGGACTTCATCGCCGCCCACGACCAGGTCTTCGTCGTGGAGCAGAACCGCGACGCCCAGCTCCGCACCCTGCTGATGAACGAGTGCAGCATCGCACCCCAGCAGCTCATCCCCGTGCTGCACTATGACGGGACGCCGATCACCGCGCGCTTCATCCGCGCCGCCGTCGGCGACAAGGTGCTGGCCCAGATCCTTCCCTTCGCCGGAGCAGCCGCGGAATGAGCTTCCTTCCCAAACCCAAGCTGCACCACCCGAAGCTGCCGACCAACGCGCTCGGCTATACCCGGCGCGACTATGAGGGGGCGATCAGCACCCTCTGCGCCGGCTGCGGGCATGACAGCATCAGCGCCGCCATCATCCAAGCCTGCTTCGAGCTGGATATCGAGCCGCATCGCGTCGCCAAGATGTCCGGCATCGGCTGCTCGTCCAAGACGCCGGATTACTTCCTCGGTGCCTCGCACGGCTTCAACTCGGTCCATGGCCGGATGCCGAGCGTGCTGACCGGCGCCAACCTCGCCAACCGGGAGCTGCTCTATCTCGGCGTCTCGGGCGATGGCGACAGCGCCTCGATCGGCTTCGGCCAGTTCGCCCACAGCATCCGCCGCGGCGTGAACATGACCTATATCGTCGAGAACAACGGCGTCTACGGCCTGACGAAGGGCCAGTTTTCGGCGACCTCGGACAAGGGCTCCAAGGCCAAGAAGGGCACGGTCAACACCGACGAGGCGATCGACCTCGTCGGCATCGCGCTGCAGCTCGGCGCCACCTATGTCGCGCGCAGCTTCTCGGGCGACAAGAACCAGCTCGTGCCCCTCATCAAAGGGGCGATGCGGCATGACGGGCCGGCCTTCATCGACTGCATCAGCCCCTGCGTCGCCTTCAACAACCACGAGGGCTCGACCAAGAGCTACGACTTCGTCCGCGAGCACAACGAGGCGATGAACCGCCTCGATGTCATCACCGGCCGCCAGCCCATCACCACCGACTACGCGCCGGGCGAGGTGCGGGAGGTGGAGCAGCATGACGGCTCCATCCTCCGCCTCCGCAAGCTCCACGCGGAGTACGACCCGACCGACCGTGTCGCCGCCATGCACCACCTGCATGAGCGGCAGGCGGCCGGCGAGATCGTCACCGGCCTGCTCTTCATCGACCCGGAGCCGCACGACCTGCACGCCAACCTCGGCACCGTCGCACGGCCCCTCAACCGGCTGGGGGATGCGGCCCTGGTGCCGGGGGTGGCGGCGCTCGAGGCCATCAACGCGGCCTTGCGCTAGAGCAAACTCCGATCAGGTGGAAACACCTGATCGGAGTAACTTGCTCGGCCAAACAGTAGATCAGAGCGGCTTCCGTGAGCCAGTGCGAACGGAAACCGCTCGAGGCGCCTCGGTCAGCGGCGGGTCACGCAGCCCGTCTTGACGAAGGCCTCCTCGGCAGCGGTCAGCCGTTCGCCTTGCTGGAAGCGGAACAGGGCGCGGCTGCAACTCGGGTCGATGCGCGGCTTCGCGGCGGCCTGACGCAGCGGCGGCGGGGGCGGGGGCGCAGGGGGCGGCGTTGCAATGTCAGGCTCCTCCGCCACCGGCTCGGGCGGGGGCGCCTCCGCGGCCGGAGGCGGCGGCTCCGCAGGGCGGATGACCGGCAGTTCCACCCGCTCGATCGGCGGCAGGCTTCGCGCAACCGGCGGCTCGGGTGCGGGTGCGGCCGCGGGTGTGGGCGCTGGCGGCGGCATGGCGGCCAGCACCGGCACAGGCTCGAGGGCGGGCTTGGGGGCGGCTGCCAGGGGCGGCGGGCTGGCCGGCGTCGGGGCCGGCGCCGCAGGCAGCAGGGCGATGCCGATGGCCAGGCAACAGGCCAGCACCACGCCGCCGCCGATCCAGCGCGAGCGGCGCCGGCGCGGCGCAGGGGCCTCATCCTCTTCCTCTGCTTCGGCGGGTGGGGCGATTGCGGGGGCTGCGGCGCGCGGGCGGCCGGGCACCTCCCAGGCAGGGTCCCTGGCCAGGGCCGCCTGCACCGCGCCGATCCAGCCCTCCGGTCCGCCCAGGCCGAGCGGCGGCAGCGCGTCGAACCCCTCGGCCAGCATGCTCGCAAGGGTGCGCAGCATCATCGGGTCCACCCGCCCGTGCCATACGGGCAGCGTACCTGGGCAGCGCTCCTGGAAGCCCGCGGCCTCCAAGGTCCGGCGCAGCCTGGCCTCGGCATTCGGCGTTGCATTGGGGATAAGGTCGATCAGCGCCAGTCCCACCGTGGGATGGGCGAGCGCCAGGCACCCCATGCCGACCCCCGCCGGCCCGCCAAGGCCGAGGCGACAGCGCCCCACCGCCCGCCAGCCGGGCGGCAGGGCAGCCAGCAATCGCTGCTCCGGCCCAGCCCGGGATGCCAAAGGGTCCACCTGCGCCACCTGGTCCACGGCCGCTCCTCTCCGTCCCATTCAGGAAACGACAGAGGGATTGATCGGTTGCGCGGGCGGCGAGGGAACTGTTCCGCCTGTTGCAGATTGGTCGCTACAAATCCGCCCGCCAGACCCAAAGCCCGGCCAGCAACCCGACCAGGGCGGCGGGAAGCAGGGCGGCGGCGGGCCCGGCGCCCAGGTCCCGCGCCAGCGCCGCCCAGAGCACCGCGACGCCGATGCCGACCGCGATGCCGCCGATCAGCGAGGCACGGGAGGTCTTGATCTGCCCGCCATCCAGCGGCCTGAGCGCGGCCATCGCCCTACTCCGCCGCCGCCAGCCGCGGCTTGCCGGCCTGCGGGTCGTCCGTGCCGTGCCGCACCCGCTTCAGGTCCGCCCGGCGATGGGTCGCGTCATAGCCGTTCAGCAAATGCCCGAGCAGCCCGCGCCGGAGGTCGCTGGTGCCGAAGAACCAGTCCGCGATCGGGTAGGTGAGGTTGAAATTCCGCTCCATCATGATGGCCGTGTCGTGATGCGCGGCGTGGTGGCGGCGGATGGTGTTGATGAAGGGGATGTGCCGGACGATCCGGTCGTCCTTCACGTGGCAGCAGAAGTGGAAGAGCTCGTAGTTCAGGTAGAGCGCCGTGTTGGTGATCAGCAGCAGCCAGCCCGCATCCGGCAGGCCGATGGCGCGCAGCAGCAGCGCCGGCACCAGCGACAGCGCCAGGAAGGTGACCAGCGCATAGGGCGGGAAGAAAACGATGCGGAAGTCCCGCGCATCGTCGATGGTGTATTCCGTCTCGGTGAAGAACTGGTGGTGCGCCAGCGTGTGCCGCTTGTAGATGCCCATGAAGCCACGCAGCGGCCGGTGCATCACGTATTTATGGATCCACCATTCGAAGATGTTGGCGCCGAGGAAGGCAGCGGGCACCACCAGCCATTCGTACCAGGCCGGCGAGCCGACCTGCCGCGCCGCATACCAGATGGCCGCGCCGCCGATCGCGTAGATCAGCGCCACATGCGCCCAGCCATGATAGAGCCGGCCGATCTTGGCCCGGAAATCCGCCCGGAAGGCCTGCTGCCGGCGCGACAGGCGCTCGCGCCGCAGCGCATCGCTCGAAGGGCTGTCTGGCATGCCGTTCCTCCGCCTGTTGCTGATATATCAGCACGTGGCGGCGGCGCCGGTCAAGGCGTGGGCATCGAGGCGTGCCTATCAAGGCTCGGGCCCGACCGTCGCCCGGGTGAAGCTCTCGATGTAGTCGATCAGCATGTCGGAGGCGGCGGCCGCCGCCTCCGCCTGGCCATCGGCGATGCTGCGGGCCAGCCGCGCATGCGCGGCCGCCGCCTCCGGCAGGCCGGCGCTGCGGCGCCAGTGGATGAACCAGAAGCGGCGCGAGAGCCCGTGCATCAGCGCCATGGCGGCGGCCGCGAATTCATTGTGCGCGGCATCCAGCAGCAGCAGGTTCAGCTCGCGGTCGAGGCGGAGGAAGGCGGTCTCGTCACTCGTCGCCGCCGCCACCTCCATCGCATCGGCGATGGCGCGCAGCCGGGCGCGCTGCGCGGCATCGGCGCGGCGGGCCGAGGCGCGGGCGGTCAGCCGCTCGATCTCCCGCCGCACCTCCAGCAGCCGCAGCTGCTCGCGGATGTCGACCGGCGCGACGACGATGCCCCGCCGCGGCAGGATGCGCACCAGCCGCTCGCGCGCCAGGCGCTGCAGCGCCTCCCGCACCGGCGTCCGGCCGAAGCCGGTCCTGGCGGAGAGCTGCGCCTCGCTCACCACCTCGCCCGGCTGGAGGGCAAGGGTGACGATCGCCTCCTCGATGCTGCGATAGGCCTGTTCCGTCATGGTCGCCGCAGCATCGGCAGCGATGCCGCGCCGATGACGGAGCGAGGGAGCGCGGCGGGGCGGGGCGTGGTCGGGCATGGGGTCAGGATCTCAGTGGCATGTCATGACGATGGCCAGCCCGGTTGACACGGAGCGTCCGCCCGGCAACACTGCATGTGAGAGATATATCAAGCCACATATCAGCGGCAGCCTCACAGACCGTCGAATGCGTCATTGGTATATCCGCCCTGCGGAAAGCCGGGTTTAGGGAGGGTAGTCCAGCGGGTCGAGCGCGCGACTGACGGCGGTATCGTCGGTCGCGCGTTCCCTTGCGCCCTGCATAGCGCGTAACCTAGAGGCAGGACAGGGCCGCATCGATATCCTCGGAGGTCAGCAGCCAGGCATTGTCGAGCCGGGCCACGACCTCGCGCATGAAGGCCTCGGTCAGCGCCAGGGCCCGCTGCGGGTCGCCGAGATGGTCCGCCAGCAGGGCGAGCGCCAGCTGGCGCGGCCCGTCGCCCTCATAGGTCCATTCATAGCCCATGGCCGAGAAGCGGCGGAGGTCGAAGCGCGGGTCGAGCGGCGCGCCGTCGACCGTGACCTCTGCCCCGGCCAGGCCACGGCCGCCCTCGTAGATCTTCGCCATCGCATCCTGCCCCGTGCGCAGGCGGGATGCTACGCCATCGCCGACTGATATGTCATGCGCTGCACCGCACCAGCCCGTCGACGGCAAGACAGCCCCAGTCGCCGCAGATCAGCGGGTTGACCTCCGCCTCCTCGACGCGCGGCCCGGCCTCCGCCACCAGCACGGAGAAGGCGGAGACCGCCTGCGCCACGGCCGGGATGTCAGCGCGCGGGCCGCCGCGGAAGCCGTCGAGCAGCGGGAAGCCCTTCAGGCTCCGCAGCATCTCCTCCGCCCGCTCGGGGCTGACCGGGGCGAGGTCGAGCGCCACGTCGCGCCAAAGCTCCGCCTGCACCCCGCCGGTGCCAACCAGGACGAGCGGGCCGAACTGCCCGTCCCGCCGGGCGCCGAGGATCAGCTCCACCCCCGGGCGGGACATGCGCTGGATCAGCACGCCGTCGAGCCGGGCTTCCGGCGCCTTCTGCCTTGCCGAGGCCATGATGGCGCCGAAGGCCGCCTCCACCGCCGCCCGGTCGGCCAGGTTCAGCTTCACGCCGCCCACTTCCGTCTTGTGGGCGATGTCCGGGCTGTCGAGCTTCAGCACCACGGGGAAGCCGAGCGCCGCCGCCGCCTCGGCGGCTTCGGCGGCGCTTGCGGCACGGCGCTCCTCGACCACCGGCACGCCGGCCTTGGCGAAGAGCGCCTTGGCCTCCGCCTCCATCAGCACCACCTCGCCGGCGGGCAGGCCAGCGAGTGCCGCCTCGAGGCCGTGCGGCCGCGCCGGCGTGCCGGCCGGCTTCCGCCCGTGATACTCGAGCCAGAGCCGCACCGCATTCATCAGCCGCCGCATGGAGCGGAAGAGGATGAGCTCCGGCACCGAATCCGCGGCGACGGCGCCCGGCCCCTCGAGCTGCTCCGGGATCCAGGCGATCAGCAGCGGCTTGCCGAATTTCGGCGCATAGGGGCGGAGCTGCTCCATCCGCAGCTGGGTCGAGGCATGGTGGGAGTAGACCACCGGCATCACCGCGCAGCCATATTGCGGGTCGCTGAGCATCGCCTCCATGCAGGCATCGTAGCTGGACGGGTCGCTCGCCACCTGCGCGGTGAGGTCGCAGGGATTGCGCGGCGCGCCGAAATCCGGGATGGCGGCCCGCAGCACCGCCTCGGTCTCCGGCCGCGGCTGCGGCATGGCGAGGCCGAGCGCCTCGGCATGGTCGGCCGCCATGATGCCGGCGCCCCCCGAGGGGGTGATGATGGCAACGCCCGGCGCCGTCGGCGGCGGCGCCTTGGCGAACATCCCGGCCGTTTCCAGCAGCGCGTCGAAATCCTCGACCTCGACCATGCCGGCGCGGCGGAAGGCGGCCGACCAGGCGGCGGCGCTGCCGGCGAGCGAGCCGGTGTGCGACACGGCCGCCGCCGCCCCCGCCTCGCCGCGCCCGAGCTTCAGCACGACGATCGGCTTGCCCACCTGCCGCGCCGCCTCGCCGAGCAGCGCCAGCCGCCGCCCGTCGCGCAGCCCCTCCACCGCCAGCGCCACCGCGCGGCATTCCGGCATGGAGAGCTGGTAGGCGGCGAGGTCACAGACATCGAGGTCGGTCGCATTGCCCGCCGTCGTCATGTGGCAGACGGAGAAGCCGCGCTCGGCGGCCTGCATCAGCGCATAGCCGAGCGCGCCGGACTGGCTGGTGATGGCGACGCCGCCGGGCGGCGCCGTCAGCCGCCCGTATTCCGGCATGAAGGTGACGCCCGCCTTCAGCACATGGTCGACGATGCCGAGGCAATTGACGCCGACGAGGGGCATGTTCGCCGCGCGGCAGCGGTCGCGCAGCGCCTCCTCCTCCGCGACGCGGTCGGCGAGGCCGGTCTCGCCATACCCGGACGCGAAGGCGATGATGCCGCCCGCGCCCTTGGCGATGCAGGCCTCGACGGCCGGCATGATGCCGGTGCGCGGCAGGGCCAGCAGCACGCAATCCGGCGCCTCGGGCAGGTCGGCGATGCTGCCGAGGCAGGGGAAGCCGTGCAGCTCCTGTCCCGCATATTTCGGGTTCACCGCCCAGACCGGCCCGTCGAAGCCGCGCATGTTGCCGATGCTGCGGGCGCCGAAGCCGACCGGGTCGGCCGAGACGCCGACCACGGCGACGCTGCGGGGGGAGAGCAGGCGGCGCAGGCTGGCGGGGTCGCGCAGGGGTTCCGGCCCGGCGCGGCCATCCGTGACGTGGTGCTGCAAGCGTCCCTCCCGATGCTCCCCGCCGGTTCGCGGCGGTCTTTCTTGGACCAGGTCAGCCTAGTCCGGGTCCTGCCCCGGTCAACCCTTGGCCCCAGGCTGGGACAATGGCTTCAGCGGCGCCGGCACGCCGGGCGGCAGCGGCACCTGGGCGACGTTCAGGATCATCGCCACGGCCACGTAGTAGCCGCTGACGCCGAGCAGGTCGACGACGCCCTGCTCGCCGAAGCGCTCCCGCGCCGCCGCATAGGTGGCGTCCGAGACGGCATGGGTCTCGTGCAGCTCGGCGCAGAAGTCGTAGATGATGGTCTGGTCCCGGTCCATGCCCTCCGGCCGCCGCCCCTCGGCAATGGCCTCGGCGATGGCGGGCGGCAGCCCGGCCTTCATCGCCAGCAGGTGGTGCGCGTACCACTCGAACTGCGCCGACCATGTCCGCGCCGCAACGAGGATCGCCAGCTCGTTCAGCGCCGTCGGGATGGAGCTGTTGAAGCGGAGATACTCGCCAACCTTCTGGAAGCGGTCGGCGAGCTCCGGGCTGCGCAGCAGGGCGGGGAAGGGCCCGCGCAGCCCGCCCCGCGGCCCGCCCGCGATGCCGGCGGCGACGCGCCGCTGCGCCTCGGTCAGCCGGTCCTCCGGGATGGGCGGCAGGCGCCCGCTGCTTCCGTCATCGGGTGGGATTGCCGCATCGGACGCCATCGTGACTTTTCCTCCGCCCATTGCTCGGGCAGGGAGCATCGCCGCCTCGCTGCGGCCCGGCAACTTCCCCTATGCCGGGGCCGCGGGCGTGGCTAGCTTCGGGGCAACAGGGAAAAGCGGCTGGAGGGACTTCTTGGCCTATGCATTGCAGCAGCTGATCAACGGGATCAGCCTGGGGATGATCTACGGCCTGATCGCGGTAGGCTACACCATGGTCTACGGCATCATCGGCATGATCAATTTCGCGCATGGCGACGTATTCATGATCGGCGCCTTCCTGTCGCTGATCGCGGTGCTGCTGCTCTCGATGGGCGGGGTGATGGGCGGGCCGGCCGGCATCATCCTGGTGCTGCTCCTCTCGGTCGTCGTCACCGGCGTCTATGGCTGGGCGATCGAGCGCGTGGCCTACCGGCCGCTGCGCGGCAGCTTCCGCCTGGCGCCGCTGATCTCCGCCATCGGCATCTCCATCGTCCTGCAGAACTACGTCCAGGTCAGCCAGGGCGCGCGGGTGAAGCCGATGGACACGCTGATCCCCGGCGGCGTCGAGGTGATGCAGGAAGGCGGCTTCGTCGTCCAGTTCGCCTATACGCAGATGCTGATCATCGGCGTGACGCTCGCCGTGCTCGCCGTCTTCACCATATTGGTGACGCGGACGCCGCTCGGCCGCGCCATGCGCGCCTGCGAGCAGGACCGCAAGATGGCCTCCCTCCTCGGCATCGACACCGACAAGACCATCAGCCTCACCTTCGTCATCGGCGCGGCGCTCGCCTCGGTCGCCGGGACCATGTACCTGCTGCGCTACGGCGTAATCGACTTCTTCATCGGCTTCCTGGCGGGCGTGAAGGCCTTCACCGCGGCGGTGCTCGGCGGCATCGGCTCGTTGCCCGGTGCCGTTCTCGGCGGGCTGCTGATCGGCCTCATAGAGACCTTCTGGTCCGCCTATTTCAGCGTGCAGTACAAGGATGTCGCCGCCTTCTCGATCCTCGTCCTCACGCTGATCTTCCTGCCTACCGGGCTGCTCGGCCGGCAGGAGGTGGAGAAGGTATGAGGCTCCAGCTTGCCCTGAAGGATGCGCTGACCGGGGCCGTGGTCGCCGCCCTGCTCTTCGTCCCGCTCGTCGCCCTGCGCACCGATATCGGCGAGGGCGGCGGCCTCACGCTCCGCTATCGCTGGAGCGATGCCGCGATCCTCATCGGCCTCGTCTTCATCGGCCGCCTGGCGCTGGTGCTCTGGACCGGGCGCACGGGCCTCCGCCCCAGCACCTCCGCCGGACCCTGGACGCGGCGGCTGCAGCAGGCGGGGCGGCTCGCGGCGCCGGCCTTCCTCGCCCTCGCCCTCGTGCTACCGGCGATCCCGGGCATCGACCGCTACTGGCTCGACCTCGGCATCCTGGTGCTGACCTATGTGATGCTCGGCTGGGGGCTCAACATCGTGGTCGGCCTCGCCGGGCTGCTCGACCTCGGCTATGTCGCCTTCTATGCGGTCGGAGCCTATTCCTACGCGCTGCTGGCGCAGTATTTCGGGCTCTCCTTCTGGGTCTGCCTGCCGCTGGCTGGCATCCTCGCCGCCTTCTGGGGCGTGCTGCTCGGCTTCCCGGTGCTCAGGCTGCGCGGCGACTACCTCGCCATCGTGACGCTGGCCTTCGGCGAGATCATCCGCGTGGTGCTGCTCAACTGGGTGAGCCTGACGGGCGGGCCGAACGGCATCAGCGGCATCCCGCGTCCCTCCTTCTTCGGCCTGCCCTTCAGCATGTCGGGCGGCGAGGGCACCTTCGCCGGCTTCTTCGGGCTGGAGCCGTCATCGGTCCACCGCGTCATCTTCCTCTACTACCTGATCCTGGCACTCGCCCTGCTGACCAATTGGGTGACGATCCGGCTGCGCCGCCAGCCGCTCGGCCGCGCCTGGGAGGCGCTGCGCGAGGACGAGATCGCCTGCCGGGCCCTCGGCATCAACGTCACCATCACCAAGCTCACCGCCTTCGCCTTGGGCGCCATGTTCGGCGGCTTCGCCGGCGCCTTCTTCGCCACGCGCCAAGCCTTCATCAGCCCGGAGAGCTTCACCTTCATCGAGAGCGCCATCATCCTGGCGATCGTCGTGCTCGGCGGGCTCGGCAGCCAGATCGGCGTCGCCGTCGCGGCGCTGGTGCTGATCGGCGGGACGGAGGTGTTCCGCGACCTGCAGGAGTGGCGGATGCTGGTCTTCGGCGGCGCCATGGTCGTCATCATGGTGCTGCGGCCCCGCGGCCTTGTGGGGACGCGCACGCCCTCCATCGCGCTCGGCAAGCGACGAGCGATCGACGGCAAGCTCGTCGGGGAGGGGCACGGATGAGTGCCGCATCGGAGCGGGGCGGCAATCCCCCGAGCCAGAACAACCCCATCCTCGAGGTGCAGGGCCTCACCATGCGCTTCGGTGGCCTCACCGCCGTCTCCGGCGTCTCCTTCGCCGCAGGCATCGGGGAGATCACGGCGCTGATCGGGCCGAACGGCGCCGGCAAGACGACGCTCTTCAACTGCGTCACCGGCTTTTACCGGCCGAGCGACGGCATCATCCGCCTGCACAAGCCGGGCGCGTTGCCGACCGAGTTGCAGCGCCTGGCCGGGCACCGGATCGCCCGTGCCGGCGTCGCCCGCACCTTCCAGAACATCCGCCTCTTCCCCGGCATGACGGCGCTGGAGAACCTGCTGATCGCGCAGCACAACACGCTGATGGCCTCGACCGGCTGGGGCATCGGCGCGGTGCTCGGCCTGTCGCACTACCCCAAGGCGGAGCGGCAGGCGGTGGAGCTGGCGAAGCGCTGGCTCGCCGCCACCAACCTGATGGACCGCGCCGACGACCCGGCCGGCGCCCTGCCCTATGGCCAGCAGCGCCGGCTGGAGATCGCCCGCGCCATGTGCACGGAGCCGGCCCTGCTTTGCCTGGACGAGCCCGCCGCCGGCCTCAACCCGCGCGAGTCGGACGAGCTGGCGCGGCTGCTGCTCGACATCCGGGGGGAGGGCACCTCCATCCTGCTGATCGAGCATGACATGGGCGTCGTCATGCGCATCAGCGACCGCGTCGTGGTGCTCGACCATGGCGTGCTGATCGCCGACGGCACGCCGGCCGAGGTGCGCGGCAACGCCAAGGTCATCGCCGCCTATCTCGGCGAGGACGAGGAGGAGGTCCCCGCTTCCGATGGCCGCAGGGCGGAGCCGCAGGCGAGCACCGTAGGGCTGCATCGGAACGGCAGCAGCACATGACCACGCCCCTCCTCGAAGTCGATTGCGTCTCCGCCAGCTACGGCGCGGTGCAGGCGCTCTCCGATGTCTCGCTCCAGGTCATGCCCGGCGAGATCGTCACGCTGATCGGCGCCAACGGCGCCGGCAAGTCGACGCTGCTGATGACCATCTGCGGCTCGCCCAGCCCGCGGGCCGGGCGCATCGTCCTCGGCGGCGAGGACATCACCGGCGAGCCGACGCACCTCACCATGCGCCGCGGCGTCGCCCAGTCGCCGGAGGGGCGGCGCATCTTCCCGCGCATGACGGTCCACGAGAACCTGCTGATGGGCGCCCAGGCGCTCGTCAAGGGCGACCCGACGCCGCAGCTCGAGCAGGTCTTCACCCTCTTCCCCCGCCTCAAGGAGCGGATCGGCCAGCGCGGCGGCACCCTCTCGGGCGGCGAGCAGCAGATGCTGGCGATCGGCCGGGCGCTGATGTCGAAGCCACGCCTGCTGCTGCTGGACGAGCCCTCGCTCGGCCTCGCGCCGCTCATCGTGCGGCAGATCTTCGGCGCCATCCGCCAGCTCAACGAGAGCACGGGCCTTACCGTGCTGCTGGTCGAGCAGAACGCCAACCAGGCGCTCCGCCTCGCCCATCGCGGCTATGTCCTGGTCAACGGGCGGATCACCATGGAGGGCGGCGGGCACGAGCTGCTGGCCCGGCCGGAGATCCGCGACGCCTATCTCGGCGGGGGCCACGGCTAGAAGATTGGAGCGGCCGGGTTCATTCGCCTAACATCGCCAGCAAGCTGCCCCGAGGGCAGCGGCATCGACAGGGAAAGCACGACCATGCTCAATCGTAGGGGACTTATCGCCGGCACCGCCGGCATCGCGCTGGCCGGCCCGGCCCTGATCCGCCCGGCCTTCGCCCAGGGCAGCGGGCCGATCCGCATCGCCTGCGCCGGGCCGATGACCGGCTCCAACGCCGCCGCCGGCGAGCAGATGCGGATCGGCGCCCAGCAGGTGGCCGCCGACATGAACGCCAAGGGCGGCGTGCTCGGCCGCCAGCTCGCCCTCGAGATCGCCGACGATGCCTGCGACCCGCGCCAGGCCGTCTCGGTGGCCAACCAGCTCTCCGGCCGCAAGGTAGCGATGGTCGCAGGCCACTACTGCTCCGGCAGCTCCATCCCCGCCAGCAAGGTCTATGCCGAGGAGGGCGTGCTGCAGATCAGCCCGGCCAGCACCAACCCGAAATTCACCGACGACGGCGCCTGGAACACCTTCCGCGTCTGCGGCCGGGACGACCAGCAGGGCCAGATCGCCGGCACCTATATCGCCAAGACCTATCCCGGCAAGAAGGTGGCGATCCTCCACGACAACCAGGCCTACGGGAAGGGCCTGGCCGACGAGACCAAGAAGGCGCTGAACGCCGGCGGCGTGCAGGAGACCATCTACGCCGCCTACAACCCGGGCGAGCGCGACTATAACGCCCTCGTCTCCCGCCTGAAGAGCGCCGGCGTCGAGGTGATGTATATCGGCGGCTACTACACCGAGGCCGGCCTCATCCTCCGCCAGGCCAAGGAGCAGGGGATGAACGTGACGATGATCGGCGGCGACGCCCTCGTCACCAAGGACTTCTGGCAGATCACCGGCGCCGCCGGCGAGGGCACGCTGATGACCTTCAGCAGCGACCCGCGGAAGCGCGCCAGCGCCGCCTCGGTCGTGCAGTCCTTCAAGGCGAAGAACATCGATCCGGAGGGCTACGTCCTCTACACCTATGCCGCGGTGCAGATCTGGGCGGCCGCCGCGGCCAAGGTCAACAGCATCGACGCCAAGAAGGTCGCCGACGCGATGAAGGCGAGCGGGCCGTGGCAGACCGTGCTCGGCGACATCGCCTTCGACAGGAAGGGCGATGTCACCGTACCGGATTACGTTTTCTATGTCTGGAAGAACGGCGACTATTCGCAGGTTTAGGACTTGAATTGGGTCCCTCCGGGGGCCCATTTTCCCCCTTAGTCGTCAACAACCGAAAGGAGGTGATCCAGTGTCTCATTGCCATACGCCGCGTGCCCTGCCTGCGGCCTGGATCATCGTCACCGCCACTGCGGAGATGGCTTCCTGAGCCCTGCCTGAGGCCGGCAACGGCTGACGCAATGGAAAGGCCTGGGTGGGAAACCGCCCAGGCCTTTCGCATGTCCGGCCTGGTCGTTTTTGGTTAACCGAGACTGGGTATCACAGGAATGCTGGGAAAGCCTATCGTTCCGGCTGTGGACAGAACGCGCGGTAGCAACCATAAATAGCAACTACCTTCATTGATTGAACCCGGAGTTCGGTTGCGATGTCCTTCCCCAGCTGGTTCGGTCCTGGTTGGCGGCATGGCGTGGTGGTGGGTGTCCTTTGCGCCTTGCTCGGCCTCGCCGGCTCCGCCCTGCTGCTGCGGTCCGAACGGAACCGGCTGGTCGGGCAGGACGGCGTCCGTCTAGCCGATTTCGCCGGGGTGATGGCGCAGCGGCTCGACTCTGGCCTCGCCGACTGGGCTCATGATGTGGGCCTGCTGGCCCGTTTCGAGGCCCTGGAGCGCCAGCCGCCCGAGCCCGCCCTGGCCCGCCGCCTGCTCGAGGATCTGAAGGCCCGCTCTCCCACCTTCTCCTGGATCGGCTTCACCGGCGTCGATGGCCGCGTCATCGCCGCGACCGGCGGGCTGCTGGAGGGCGCCGACGTCTCCGCCCGCCCCTGGTTCCGCCCCGGCCTGGCCGGCCTGCATCTCGGCGATGTCCATCCCGCGGTCATGCTGGCCAAGCTGCTGCCGGAGGAGGAAGGCGGCGGCGCGGATGCCTATTTCGTCGATGCCGCCGCTCCCGTGCATGTGGCCGATGGCACGCTCATCGGCGTTGTCTCGGGCCATCTCACCTGGCGCTGGGCGGAGGCGGTGCGGCGGGAGATGACGGCCCTCGCCCCCTGGCAGCCCGCGCCGGTGCTGCGCGTGCTGGGCGCCGATGGGCTGGTGCTGCTCGGCCCCGAGGCCGAGCGTGGGAAGCCCTGGCCGGCGGAGCGCCCCGGCGATGGCTGGCGCGAGGCGAGCCTGCCCGGCCAGGCGCCCGCCATCCTGGGCTATGGCCGGGCGGAGGGCGCGGCGGACCGGCCCGATCTTGGCTGGGTGGTGGTGGCACAGCGCGACCGTGCTACGGTGCTCGCCCCGCTCTGGTCCTTCGGCCTTTGGCTCGGCGTCGGCACGCTCGGCATCGCCGCGATGGGCGGCGCGCTGGCCGGTCTCCATGCCGGGCGCATGGGCTCCACCATCCAGCGGGTGCTCGGCGGCAGCGGCGATGTGGGCCGCCGGCTCGAGCAGCTCCGCGACCAGGCCTGGCGGGACCCGCCGACCGGCCTGCTCAACCGCGCCGGCTTCGCCGCCTGGCAGCAGGCGCTGCCGCCGATCGACCAGGGCTGCGCCGTCGTCGCCCTGGACCTCGACGGCTTCAAGCCGATCAACGACACCCATGGCCATGCAGCCGGCGACGACGTGCTGCGCGGCATCGGCGCCTGGTTCCTGCAGAACTTGCGCGGCGAGGATGCGGCGGTGCGCCTCGGCGGCGACGAATTCCTGCTCTGCCTCGTGGGCCCGCCCGACAAGGCGGAGGCCGCGGCGCGCGAGGTCGGCGCAAGGCTGAACTTCATGCTGCGCGAGGGCGTGCCGACCGAGGCCGGCCGCCTCCGCCTGGGTTGCAGCCTCGGCGTGGCGCTGATGCCGCGGGATGCGACGCAGATGGAGCAGGTGGTCGCCAAGGCCGATGCGGCGCTCTACGTGGCAAAGCGGCACAAGGTCCCGCTGGCGGCGGCCTAGGGCAAGCTTCTATCAGGTGGAAACATTTGACCGGAGGTATTTGCTCGACGAGACAATGAACTAGTGCAGCGTCCGTGCGCCGGGCGAACGGAGGCCGCTCCAGGCGTCAGCGCCGGGCCAGCACCGCCACCACCTGCGCCCGCAGCCATTCCTCGGCCGGGTCGTGGTCGAGGGCGGTGCGCCAGGCCATCCGCATGACGGAATCGGGCGACTCGAAGGGCAGCGGGTCGACTGCCAGCCCGCCGCCGGCCTCGGGCGCCATCAGCGCCTCCACCAGCGCATCGGAAACGGTGCAGAGCAGCTCCGTCCCCAGCAGCACCTGCCGCAGCAGGCCGAATTCCGGCACGCCGAGCACCACCCGCCGGCTCCGCCCCAGCCGCTCCAGCGCTGCGTCGGCGAAGCCGCTGAGGTCGCCCCGCGGCGTCACCAGCACATGCGGCCGCGCGCAGTAGCCCTCCAGCTCGACCGGCGGCGAGTTCGCGCAGCGCAGCACCTGGATGTCAAGCGACACCGGAAACGCCCCCCTTGGCGCCATGAAATCGCCCCCCCTGGT
>NZ_JCACHU010000159.1:0-69778 GCF_059504005.1 Belnapia sp.
CCGGATCGCACATCCCAACCGAATAGGGAATCCTCTGTCTCGGTCAGAACACTAGCTCCTCCGCCGCAACAGGCTGATGCCGGCGGCGGCAAAGGCGAAGCAGGCGCCGGCGCCCATCGCCAGCTTCGGCCCGCCGCCGGCCTGGAAGACGAGGGCCGTCAGCGTCGTGCCGATGGTCTGGCCCAGCAGCCGCGCGGTCGCCTGCATGCCGCCCGCCCCGCCGCTGCGGGCCTTGGGCGCAGCGGAGAGCATGGTGCGGTTGTTGGGCGTCTGGAAGAAGCCGAAGCCGAAGCCCCCCAGCCCGACCGCCAGGCCGAGCACCACCACCGGCGCGGTGCCGGGAAGGGCGATCAGCAGCGCCAGGGCGACAGCGAGGGTGCCGCCGCCCGCCATGCAGAGAAGCGCGGTCGGCAGCCGGTCGGAGAGGCGGCCGGCGAGCGGCGCGGCGATGGCGAGCGCGACCGGCCAGGGCGTCATCATGAAGCCGGTCGCCGCCTGCTCATGCCCGCTGGCGATGAAGTGAAAGGGCAGGGAGACGAAGCTCAGCGACCAGGCGGCGAAGGCGCAGACCGAGGCGAGGACGGAGACGGCGACCGGCGGCAGCCGCAGCAAGTCGAGCGGCAGCAGCGGCGCGGGGCGCCCGAGGTCGCGGCGGATCAGGGCGATGCCGGCGGCGACGCCGCCCGCCATCAGCGGGGCGCCGGCCCAGGGCAGGGCGAAGGCCAGGTCGATGCCGAGGAAGAGCAGGCCGAAGGCGAGCGCCGCCAGCCCGGCGGCCAGGACGTCGAACCGGCGACGGGCGCGCGGCGTCTCCGGCAGGGCGAGGCCGCCGAGCAGGATGGCGGCGAGGCCGAGCGGGACGTTCACCGCGAAGAGCCAGGGCCAGGGGCCGAGGGCGAGGATCGCCGAGCCGAGGGTCGGGCCGATCGCCCCGGCCAGCGCCACGGTCAGCGTGTTGAAGCCGATGGCACGGCCGAGCTGGTTCCCCGGATAGGTGTAGCGGATGAGGCCCGCGGTCAGCGCCATCACCGCCGAGGCGCCGATGCCCTGCACCACCCGCGCCGCGACCAGGGCGGGGAAGGAGGGCGCGAGGGCGCAAGCGAGGGATGCCGCGACATAGAGCACGAAGCCGGCCATGTAGACGCGGCGGAAGCCGAGGATCTCGGCCAGGGAGGCGAAGGAGATCAGCGTCGCCACGACGACGAGCTGGTAGCCGTTGCTGAGCCAGATGACGCTTGCCGGGGCGACGCCGAGGTCGCGGGCGATGGCCGGCAGGGCCACGTTGATCATGGAGGTGTCGAGCACCGTGACCAGGATGGAGAGGAGGATGGCGCCGATCGCCAGGCTGCGCCGCGGCTGCGGCAATCCGTCCTCCGGCGTCATCCCCTTGCCCTAGTCCCCGCCCGTTCCCCGCCCGCAGCATGGCCGGCGACGGCGCGATCGCCGGTCATGCCCCAGGCTGCCATCTGGTGGCGTGAGGCGTCCCTTCGGCGGTCACGCCCCGGGCAGGCTATTCGGCGGCGGCGGCGACCGGAAGCTGCGGCAGCGCAACCCCGACCAGCGCGTCGCGCGTGACGATGGCGGTGAGCTGATCCTCGCTCCAGCCCTCGGTACCGGCGGGGCGCATCGGCAGCACCATCCAGCGGTAATCGGCGGTGCTGTCGACGACGCGGATCTGCGTCCCCGGCGGCAGCGCGGTGCCCCATTCGGCCAGCACGGCACGCGGCTCGCGCACGGCGCGGGCGCGGTACTCGAAGGACTTGTACCAGTGCGGCGGGTAGCCGAGCACGGCGCGCGGGTAGCAGCTGCAGAGGGTGCAGACGACGAGGTGGTGCAGGCCCGGCCGGTTCTCGAGCACGCCGAGGGGCGGGGCACCGGCCATGGAGACGCCCATCCGCTCCGCCGCAGCGGCGCCGTCGCGGAGCAGGAGGCGGCGGTAGTCCTCATCGAGCCAGGCGCGGGCGACCATGCGGGCGCCGATCTCCGGGCTGGCGCGGTCGGTGCTGGCCTGGCGCTCGGCGATCTCCTGCTCGGTGACGAGGCCGCGGGCGGCCAGCGCCGCCACGAACTTGTCGAGCAGGGCGAGGGATTCGGGGCGGGCGGGGGCGCTCATGCGGCCTCCTGCGCTGGAGTGGCGGGTTCGAGCCAATGCTCGAAGATCTCGACGAGGAGGCTGTCGCCGGCCTCGCCCTCGGCCCAGATCGGCGGCTGGTCGAAGAGGACGTGGTAGAGCGGGCGCCGCGGGGCCGGGCGGGCGAAGGCGAGATCCTCCGGGTTGGGGAATTCGCCGAGCACGGCCTGGATCACGCCCTCGCGGCCGCGCAGGTAGTGCGGCGTGCGGATATGGCAGGGGCCGCGGCGCTCCGGCCAGTCATCCTTCACCCGGATGCGCGTGCCGGGAGCGAAGGCGGCGCTCACCGCAGCTCCTCCGCCGGAACGACACCCTTCTCGACCATGAGCTTGGTGATCGAGGTCAGCCAGCGCTCGTAATAAGTCAGAGCGAAATACTCGGCCTCGGGGATGCTCTCGATGCCGCGCCGGAGCTCGTCCACCGTCATCAGCCCCTTCTGGGCGAGGATCTGGCGGATGGCGTCCACCCGCTTGCCGAACTCGTCCGGCGGCGCCTCGTCGCGCTCGACCGCCGAGCAGCGGAAGCGGCTGGCGCCGCCGATGTCATGGGTCGCGGGGGTAGGGGCGTCGCTCATGCGGGAAGGCTAGGGCGGCGGCCCGGAATTCTCAATCGCCGATGACCTCGTCCGGCATCACGCCCCAGATCTCGCTGCGCTTGATCCAGCCGCTGTAGTCGCCGACCCGGGCCTCGCACCAGGCGCTGCCAGCCTCGCAGCGGCGAAGGCTGCCGATGACGCCGGGGCGGAGATGGGCAATGGCCTCGGCCTGGTCCTCGGGGCGGCGGCGAAGGTTCCGCTCCTCGCCCTGGACCATGAAGGTGCGGCGGGAGGTGAGCAGCGGGCGCTGGACCCAGCCCTCGGTGCCTTCCGGGTCGCGGATGCGGCGCCAGACCTGATGCTCCTCGATGATCTGCACCGGCAGGTCCTTCCGCTGGTAGGTCCAGTCGATGCGGAAGCGGAGGTCGGGGCCGACGCGGAGATTGACCTGGTTGGAGCCGAGGGCGGCGAAGCGCGGCAGCGGGCGGCCGGTATCGGAGCCGACCGTCGGCGCGGGCGGGGGCGGTGGGGCGGCCGGGGCGGGGGGCGCGACGGCGACGGCGGCCGCGCCTGCCGCGGCGCCGGCGGCGGCTGCGGCCGGGGCGTTGCGGCGGCGGGGTTGCTGGGCCTGGTTCGATGGCGTGCCCGGGCGCGTCGCGGTGGTGCCGGGGCGTGGCTGCACCGTCGGCGCGGCCTGCTGGGCGGCGGGCGGGCGAGACGGGGCCTGGGAAGGGCGGCCGGGGGCAGCCGTCTGCGGCGGAGCCTGGGCCGGGCGGGCGGGCGCGGTGGCCTGGGGCGCGGCCGGGGCCTGGGGCGGCTTCGGCGGGGCGGGCCTTGCCGCCGCGGGCTGCTGCGGAGCCGGGGCGGCGGGGGCTGGGGCCGTGGCGCCGGCGCGCGGCGGCGGCAGGGCGCCCTGCTGGCCGAGGCTGCTTTGCCCCCAAGCGGCATGGGTGGCGAGGGCCAGGCAGGGCAGCAAGAGGGTGGGGCGGAGATACATCACGGAGATGGGATGCCAAGCCGCGGGGGCAAAGGTCAAGCTACAGCGTGGCCATCTGCCCATCGCCGATGGCGGCGAGGAAGCTGGCGATGCCGGCCACGGTGACGGAGGGGCGGAGCGCGGCCGCCTCCAGCCCTTCGGTGCGCAGGCCGGCCTCGCAGGCGAGGAGGCGGAGACCGAGCTCCTCCGCCGCCTCGAGCAGCGGGGCGATGCCGGCGACGCCGCGGGCGGTGACCGCCGCCTCGCGCGGGTCGGCGAGCAGGGGCGCCTCGGCCAGCAGCAGGCGGCAGCCGGCATTGGTGGCGAAGAGCGTCACCTCCCGCCCCAGCGCGGCGGCGCCGGTGGCCAGCACCAGGGCGTAGTGCGCGCGCTCATGGCCGCCGGAGATCAGCAGGATGCCGAGGGGCTTCGGCATTCAGGCGGCGGTGCAGGCGAGGGGCGCGGGCGCGGCATGGGCCGCGAGGTCGCGGATGGTCGCCGCCTCGCCGCAGAGGGCGCAGCCCGGGTCGCGGCGGAGGCGGATGGTGCGGAAGCGCGTGTCGAGCGCGTCCCAGAGCAGCAGGCGGCCGGACATGGATTCGCCGATGCCAAGGGTCTCCTTCAGCACCTCCGTCGCCTGCAGCGTGCCCATGACGCCGGTGACGGCGCCGAGGACGCCGGCCTCGGAGCAGCTCGGAACCAGGCCGTCCGGCGGCGGCTCCGGGTGGAGGCAGCGGTGGCAGGGGTGCGGCGCGCCGAGATGCGACCTGAAGGTCGAGAGCTGGCCCTCGAAGCGCAGCACCGCCGCCGAGACCAGCGGGCGGCCGAGCAGATGGCAGGCATCGCCGAGCAAGAAGCGCGTAGCGAAATTATCGGTGCCGTCGCAGACGAGGTCGTAGCGCGGGATCAGCGCCGCGGCGCTCCCGGCATCGAGGCGGACCGGGTGGGTCTCGACCCGCACCTCCGGGTTGAGGCCGGCCAAGGTCTCGGCAGCGCTCTCCGCCTTGTTGCGGCCGAGGCGCGCGGTGCTGTGGATCACCTGGCGCTGGAGGTTGGACAGCTCCAGCGCATCATGGTCGACGAGGCCGATGGTGCCGATGCCGGCCGCGGCCAGATAGAGGGCGAGCGGCGCGCCGAGCCCGCCGGCGCCCACCACCAGCACCCGCGCCGCCCGCAGCTTCGCCTGGCCGATGGCGCCCACATCCTGGAGCAGGATGTGGCGGGAGTAGCGATGCAGCTCGGCATCGGTGAAGTCGAGGTCCATCCCCGGCATATGGGCGCGGCACCCGCCGGCGGGCAAGGCCAGGGGTGAGGTCAGTCGGCATAGGCCCCGGCGGCCTGGATGACGGGTCGCCAGCGGGCCACCTCCTCGGCCAGGAAGCGGCGGTGGAAGGCGATGGTGGCGCGCTCCTCCGTCGCCGGCTCGGTCGCCAGCTCGGCGAAGCGGCGGCGCAGCGCCTCGTCGCGCAGGGCCGAGCGCAAGGCGGCGGAGAGGGTGGCCTGCACCTCCTCCGGCGTGCCGGCGGGGGCGTACATGGCGTGCCAGGTCGTCATGACGAGCCCGGCGAAGCCGGCCTCCGCCGTGGTCGGGAGCTCCGGCAGCTCGGCGAGGCGGGCGGTGCTGGAGACGGCGTAGGAGGCGATGCGGTTGTCCTTGATGAAGGGCACCGTGTTGGTTGCCTGGTCGCAGAGCAGGTCGAGGCGGCCGGCCATCAGCTCGGCGATGGCGGGGCCGGTGCCGCGGAAGGCGACCGTCGTCGCCCGGGCGCCGGCCGCCTGCTGCAGCAACACGCCGCAGAGATGCGAGGCGGAGCCGAGGCCGGCATTGGCGAGGTTCAGCCGGTCCCCGCCCTCGCGGAGCGCGGCGACGTAGCCGCGGAGGTCGGCGGCCGGGAAGCCGGGGCGGGCGACGAAGGTCATCGCCGCATCGGAGACGAGGCCGAGCGGGGCGAAGCTCTCCTGCACGTCGTAGGGCAGCTTGCGGTAGAGCGTCGCGCTGGCGGCGAAGCCGATGTTGTTGACCAGCAGCGTATAGCCGTCCGGCCGCGCCTGGGCCGCCCGCTGCGGGCCGACCAGGGAGCCGCCGACCGCCTCCACCACCACCGGCTGCGGCAGGGCGCGGCCCAGCGCATCGGCGAGGATGCGGGTGATGGTGTCGGTCGGCCCGCCCGCTGCGCCGGCGGCGATGATTGTGACGGGGCGGCTCGGGAAGGGCTGCGCCCCCGCCGGACTAGCCAGCAGCAGCGCGAGGATGAGCAGGCGGAGGATGGTCATGGCACCGTCCCTCAGTTCAGCCGCAGATCGAGGATATGCGTCGGACCGGGCGCCAGCTCGCCGCGCTCGACGCGCCGGACGATGTCGGTCAGGGCAGCGTTGGCGGGGGTGGCCAGGCCGATACCCTGCGCGCGGTCGACGATGAAGCCATTGAGGAACTCGATCTCGGTGCGGCGGCCCTTCACCATGTCCTGGCCCATGGAGGGGCGGTGAGCGCCGCCGCCCGGCTTGCGGGCCTCGGCCAGGCGGTGCTCGTCATAGGCGCGGCGGGCCTCGGGGTCGCCCTCGCCGGCGCGGGCGATCAGCTCCGGGTCGAGGTGATGAACCTCTTCGAGGCTGTAGCCGAGGGCCTGGCCGGTGCGGATCGCCTCGGCGCCGAGGCGGGCGGTGAAGGCGCGCAGCGCGTCGTCCAGCAGGATGTCGCGGCTGACGAGGCCGGTGCAGGCCGAGAGGCCGTTCGCCATCGCATTGGTGACGAGCTTCGACCAGCGCTCGCCCCAGAGGTTGCTTGTCACTTGGGTGCTGTCGGCCAGCGCCGTGAGGCGGGCGACCTCCTGCACGCGCCCGGTCAGCCGCCCATGCACCTCGCCGACGCGGAAGACGGTGTGCGAGGCGCCCGACTTGCCGGCGGCGCGGCGGACATGGCCGGGCTCGCAGAGATCGACCGTGATGGAGGAGGCGATGGCGCCGAGCGTGCGGCCCCAGCCGAGGATGCCGGCGATCGTCTCCTCGTTCATGCCGTTCTGCAGCGAGACGCAGAAGCCACCCGGCGCCAGGTACTGCTTCACCATCAGCGCGGCCCAGGCGGTGTCGTAGGACTTCACGCAGATGAAGGCGATGTCGAAGGGCCGTTCCTTCGACACCCCCTGCAACTCGGTCAGGTGCATGGCGCGGACGGGGACGGTGAATTCCGGTACGTCGCGCAGGTGGGAGATGCGGAGGCCGCGCGCCCGCATCGCCTCCACATTCTCCGGCCACATGTCGACGAAGGTCACGTCCTCGCCGGCCTGGGCCATATGCGCCCCGGCATAGCCGCCGACCGCCCCGGCGCCGATGATGGCGATGCGGTTGCCCATTCCGGTGTTTCCTGCCCTTCGGCGGCGAGTATGGGGCGCGCGGCGAGGCGCCGTCCAGCGGCGCCGGAGGCAGGCGCGCAAGGCGCGGGTTGGCAAAGTGGCGGCGCTGCGCTTCCCTTGTGGGCGAGCGGGCTTCGGCTTCCCTGGCCCAGGGACCCCGCTCGGGCTCGTGGCCGAAGCGGTCGGTTCCAGCTGGCCGGAACCGACCAGTCCATGCGGGGAGAGGTCCATGGCGGCAGGGCAGGAGGCGGCACGCATCCCCGTGCTGGTCGGCGCCGGGGAGGTGGTCGACCGCCCCGCCGAGCCGCGCCTGGCGCTGGAGCCGGTGGCGCTCATGGCGGAGGCGTTGCGTCGCGCCGGCGAGGATGCCGGGGCGCCGGGGCTGCTGGCGGCGCTCGACGGCCTCGACATCGTCAACAGCGTCTCCTGGCCCTATGGCGACCTGCCGGGGGCGCTGGCGGCGCGGCTCGGCGGTGCGCCGCGGCGGATGGTCTACGGACCTGTCGGGGGCGAGAGCCCGGTGCGCTTCCTGCATGAGGCGGCGCTGCGCATCGCCCGCGGCGAGAGCGAGGTCGCGGCCGTCGTGGGTGCCGAGGCGACGCATGCCGTGGCGCAGGCGCGGAAGGCCGGGGTGGAACTGCCCTGGACGGAGCCCGATCCGAACTGGCGGCGGGTGCGGGGTCGGGACTACCTGCACCCGATGGCGGTGCGGCTCGGCGTCGCCGATCCCGTCTCGGTCTATCCCTTCTACGAGAATGCCGTGCAGGCCCATCTCGGCCAGAGCCCGGCCGAGGGGCAGGCGGCGTCGGCGGCGCTGTGGTCCGCCTTCTCTGGCGTCGCGGCGCGCAACCCGGCCGCCTGGCTGCGGCGGGAGTACAGCGCGGCGGAGATCGCCACGGCGGGCGCGGCGAACCGGCCGATCGCCTATCCCTATACCAAGCTCCAGGTCGCCAACCCGATGGTGAACCAGGGCGCCGCGCTGCTGCTGACCAGCCTGGCGCGGGCCCGGGCAGCCGGCGTGGCGGAGGAGCGGATGGTTTTTCCGTGGGGCGGCGCGGCGGCGGTGGAGCCGCGCGACTACCTCCGGCGCGACCACTACCACGAGGCGCAGGCGCAGAATGCGGTGCTCGATGCCTGCGTGCGCATCGCAGGCGAAGGGTTCGGCACCAGCGAGCTCTACTCCTGCTTCCCCTGCGTGCCGAAGATGGCGGCGCGGCGGCTCGGCCTGCCGGCGGGGACGGTGCCGACGACGACGGGCGGCCTCACCTTCTTCGGGGCGCCGCTCAACAACTACATGACCCATGCGGCGGCGGCGATGCTGCGGGCGTTGCGGCAGGGCGAGGACCGGCCGGCGCTGCTCTACGGTCAGGGCGAGTTCGTCACCAAGCATCATGCGATGGTGCTGGCACGGCGGCCGCCGCCCGCGCGCCTGGCCGAGGCGTACAGCGTGCAGGCGGAGGCGGATGCGCGGCGCGGGCCGGTGCCCGACTTCGCCGAAGCGGCGGCGGGGCCGGCGCGCATCGAGACCTTCACCGTGCTGCACGACCGCGAGGGTGCGCCGGAACAGGGCGTCGTCATCCTCCGCCACGAGGATGGGCGGCGCGGGCTGGCGCGGGTGCCCGCCGGCGATGGCGAGGCCATCGCGCTGCTGCTGCGGCGGGAGCGGACGCCGATCGGCACGCGCGGCTGCGCCGTCCTCGCCGCGGATGGCGTCGCCGAGTGGCGATTCGGGTAAAGTCCAACAAACAGGAGGAGGAAAAGGCATGTCCCGCAAGCTCGAAGGCAAGGTCGCACTGGTCACCGGCTCCGGCCGCGGCATCGGCCGGCAGATCGCGCTGAAGCTCGCCGGCGAGGGCGCCCGCGTCGTCGTCAACGACCTGGATGACGGGCCGGGCGCCGAGACCGTCGCCGAGATCACCGCGGCGGGCGGCACCGCCATCGCCTGCAACGGCGACGTGACGGCCGAGGGCTTCGCCGAGCGATTCGTCCAGGCCGGCATCGACGGCTTCGGCGGGCTCGACATCATCGTCAACAACGCTGGCTATACCTGGGACAACGTCATCCAGAAGATGTCGGACGAGCAGTGGATGGCGATCCTCAACGTCCATCTGACGGCGCCCTTCCGCATCATGCGCGCCGCCTCCCGCTTCATCCGCGAGGCAGCGCGGCAGGAGGCCTCCGAGGGGCGGGAGGTGTTCCGCAAGGTGGTGAATGTCAGTTCCACCTCCGGCGTTTACGGCAATGCGGGGCAGGCGAACTATTCCACCGCCAAGGCCGGCATCATGGGCCTGACCAAGGCGATGGCGAAGGAATGGGGCCGGTACAAGGTCAACGTGAACGCCGTCGCCTTCGGCCTCATCATGACGCGGCTCACCGAGGCGCCGGCGCATGGCGGGGCGACCATCGACATCGCCGGGCGCGAGATCGCCGTCGGCGTCCGGCCAGAGGTGCTGAAGAATGCCGAGACGATGATCCCGCTCGGCCGCGGCGGCCGGCCGGAGGAGGCGGCGGGCTCGGTCTACCTGCTCTGCATTCCGGAATCGGACTATATCAGCGGCCAGATCCTCGAGGTGACGGGCGGGCGCCCCTAGGCACAGGCCGCGGCAGCGAGGGTTGCGGTCCCGGCCGGGCTGCAACCCTTGGCGTCCTGGGGCATTGCGGAAGGGTGCCAACCCTAGGGCAGGATCCTTCCGGCATGCGCGCCAACCGGCTGACGACCTACATCCTCATCGCCATGGTGCTGGGCATCGGCGTTGGGCATATCTGCCACGAGACCTGGCCCAATCCGGAGACGGCCAAGTCGATCTCCGGCTACATCTCCCTCGTCACCGACATCTTCCTGCGGCTGATCAAGATGATCATCGCGCCGCTGGTCTTCTCGACGCTCGTCGTCGGCGTCGCGCATATGGGTGACACCAAGGCGGTCGGGCGGATCGGGGCCAAGGCGATGCTCTGGTTCGTCAGTGCCTCGGTGGTATCGCTGCTGCTCGGGCTGGTGCTGGTGAACCTGCTGCAGCCGGGGGCCAGCCTCAACCTGCCGCTGCCGGATGCCGCGGCCTCATCGGGCGTCGCCACCTCCTCGCTGTCGCTCAAGGATTTCGTGGCGCATCTGGTGCCGCGCTCGGTCTTCGAGGCGATGGCGCAGAACGAGATCCTGCAGATCGTTGTCTTCTCGCTCTTCTTCGGGGTGGCCTGCGCGGCGCTCGGCGAGCGGGCGAAGACGATCGTCGCCTGGACCGAGGAGCTGTCGCATGTGATCCTGAAGATTACCGGCTACATCATGGGGCTGGCGCCGCTCGCGGTCTTCGCTTCCATGGCGGCGATCATCACGACGCAGGGCCTCGGCATCCTCGTCACCTACGGGAAGTTCGTGGCCGAATTCTATCTCGGCCTGGGGATCCTCTGGTGCGTGCTGGCGGCCGTCGGCTTCGTCTTCTTCGGCCGGCGCGTCTTCGAGCTGATCAGCCTGGTGCGGGAGCCTTTCCTGCTCGCCTTCAGCACGGCGAGCAGCGAGGCGGCTTACCCGAAGATGATGGAGCAGCTCGTCCGCTTCCCGGTCAGCCGGCGGATCGTCAGCTTCGTGCTGCCGATGGGCTACTCCTTCAACCTCGACGGCTCGATGATGTACTGCACCTTTGCGACAATCTTCATCGCGCAGGCCTACAACATCGAGCTTTCGGCGGGCCAGCAGGCGACGATGCTGCTGCTGCTGATGCTGACCAGCAAGGGCATGGCGGGCGTGCCGCGGGCCTCGCTCGTCGTCATCGCGGCGACGCTTGCGACCTTCAACATCCCGGAGGCGGGGCTGCTGCTGATCATCGGCATCGATCAGTTCCTCGACATGGGCCGCTCGGCGACCAACGTCATCGGCAACTCGCTGGCGACCGCCGTCGTCGGCAAGTGGGAGGGCGAGCAGCCGGCCGTGCCGGAGACGGAGGGTGACTTCGCGCCCGAGCCGCAGTCGCAGCGGGCCTGACGCAAATCGGGCGGAAGCGATGCCGCTTCCGCCCGTGATCTGGTCTCAAAGGCTGCCCTGAAAAAGCGCGGCACCCTAGGGTGCCGGCATCGGTACGGTGCCGCCAGCCGGCGCCGTCCCGATCGGGTTCTTCAGATGAACCACTGGCCCGTGGCTTCGTAATTCGCCGTGACCTGGGCGGCCAGCGCGTGCCAGTCGACCGGCTGGTCAGGCGCGGGGGCGGCCGGAGCCGGAGCCGGGCTGTGCGAGGTGTCGCCGGAGGGCAACTCCCACTTGCCGGTAGCGTTAAAATGCGCCGTCATCTGCGCCGCGATCGCGTTCCAGTCGACCGCGCCGCCGGACGCGGAGCCGCCGGAGGTCGAGCCACCGCTGCTGCTGCCGCCGCTGCCGGTGGCAGGCTCGGGCGCCGGGGCCGGCTCCGGCGTCGGGGCGGGTGCGGGGGCCGCAGCGCTGCTGCCGAGCGGCTTGAAGTCGATATGCGAGACGGTGATCGAGGTGTCCGGGTTGTTGTTCAGGATGCCGATCGTGTTGTTCATCCCGCCATGGTCGAAGTCCTTCGGGACATGGGAGGTGATGCTACCCATATCCTTGCCGTCGACCTTGAAGGTCATCTTCCCCGGTTCCCAGATCAGCTGGTAATCGTGGAACACGCCGCCCTTCACCCCCTCGAACATCTCGGTCTTGAAGGCGTCCCGGCCGTTGTCGTTCCAGTGGACGGTGCCGTATTGGCGGCCGGAGCCGTCATGGGCGTTCTCGACGAGGTCGATTTCCTGGCCGGGCCACTGGTCGTTGCCGGGCCACAGCAGGATGGCGGGGCCGGGCTCGTTGCCGGTGATCTTGGCCGTGACCGTGTAGGTGCCGTAGCCATGACCGGCTTCCTTGCCGCTGGCCCATTGCATCAGGCCCGCGGAGCCGGTGAGTTTCACCTCCCCATTGCTGGGGGATGAGACGTTCCAGGCATTGCCGAGCGAGCCGAAGCCGCTGTCGAAGCTCACGCTGAGCGGATTGTTAGCCATAGAGAGTGGTCCCCAATGTCCATTGCCGATGCCGCACGACGCACCTCGACGCGCAGGATGCGCGGCATAGGGTCGGTACGGCGTCTGGGCTGCAGCAGCCCCCGGGCGCCTCGCGGCGCCCGTGTCAACGGCCGGGCTTGTTGCCCCGGCCTTCACCCGGAACCCGGCTCGACGAGCGGCCGGACCCCGAACGAATGAGGTCGATTAAGATACGATCCAACATCAGGCCGCGCTCATGCCCCGGCGACCAATATTGCCGCGGTGCGGACCAAGGATGGCGGCTGCAGTGCGAACTGCTCTGCAGCCGGAATACCCCTCGCCGCTGGCGTGAGACGCGCAGTCAGCCAAGTAACTCTTCCCTCGTGGTTGAAACCCAAAGGTGCTCCCGCTTGTCAGTAGGGCGTGAGCGAGGCTTGCCTACGTAAGTAATTGTATACGATCAAGTGTTGTTTTTCGGCTCCAGCGCTGATGCGAAACGATACGTGACGTAACATGAGGTGATGCAGCGGCGGCATGGTGCCGGCAACGAACGCGATCCCGCATCATGGCGTTGTCGAGGCACCAACCGGACCCTGTCGCCAGGGTTGTCCTGGAGCGTCGCCATGCCCGAACCCCTGCAGACCCTCGCCCTGAGCCTTCATGTGAATGGCGTCGAACACCAGGCGGAGGTGGATGCGCGCACGACCTTGCTTGACGCGCTGCGCGACCGGTTGCACCTCACCGGCACCAAGAAGGGCTGCGCGCTCGGGCAGTGCGGCGCCTGCACGGTGCTGCTGGACGGCAAGCGCGTCGTGGCCTGCCTGATGCTGGCGGTGATGGCGCAGGGGCGGCAGGTCACGACGATCGAGGGGCTGGCGCAGGGCGAGGAGCTGCATCCGGTGCAAGCCGCCTTCGTCGAGCACGACGCCTTCCAGTGCGGCTACTGCACGCCGGGGCAAATCATGTCGGCGGTGGGCGCGATCGGCGAGGGGCGCGTCGGCTCCGACGACGAGATCCGCGAGCAGATGAGCGGCAATCTCTGCCGCTGTGGCGCCTACACGAATATCGTCGCCGCCGTGCGCGACGCAGCGGCGCGGGAGGCCTGAGCCATGCAGCCCTTCGCCTATGTCCCCGTCATCGATGCCGCCGGCGCTGCTGCCCGGGCGCTCGCCGGCGCGCATTTCATCGCGGGCGGGACGGATATGCTGCAGCTTCTGCAGGAGAATGTGCTGCAGCCGCGGGAAATCGCCGATCTCAACGGCCTCGGCCTTGCCGGCATCAGCGAGGAGCGGGATGGCGCGCTGCGGCTCGGCGCCCTGACCAGGCTGCAGGAGGCGGCGGACCATCCACTGCTGCGCGAGCGTTGCGCCGTGGCGGCCGAGGCGCTGGCGGCCACGGCCTCGCCCATGGTGCGGCACATGGCAACCCTCGGCGGCAACCTGCTGCAGCGGACGCGCTGCCTCTACTTCCGCGACGTCTCGACGCCCTGCAACAAGCGCCAGCCGGGCAGCGGCTGCTCGGCGCTGGAGGGCGAGAACCGGCACAACGCCATCCTCGGCGGCAGCGAGCATTGCATCGCGGTGCAGCCTTCCGACCTTCCCGTCGCCTTGATCGCCCTCGATGCGGAGGTGCTGATCCAAGGCGCCGGCGGGGCGGAGCGCTGGGTGCCTGTGGAGGGCTTCCACCGCCTGCCGGGCGACACGCCGGAGATCGAGACGGTGATGCGGCCGGGCGATGTCATCCTGGCCATGCGCATCCCGGCGCATGCGATGCGCTGGCGTTCGCACTACGTGAAGGTGCGGGACCGGGCGAGCTTCGCCTGGGCACTCTGCTCGGCCGCCGTTGCGCTGCGGCTGGACGAGGATGGGCGCGTCGCCGAGGCGCGGGTCGCGGCGGGCGGCGTGGCCACCAAGCCCTGGCGGCTGCTGCGCGTGGAGCAGGAGCTGCTCGGCGAGCGGCTCGATCGGGACCGGGTGCGGCTGGCGGCGGTCTGGGCCACGGAAGGGGCGGCGACGCGGCCGGGTAATGCCTACAAGGCGCCGCTGCTGCAGCATACCGTCGAACGCGCGATCCTCGAGCTCGGAGGCCTGGCATGAACGCGATCATCGGCCAGCCGGTCAACCGGGTGGACGGCCCGGCCAAGGTCACCGGCCATGCGACCTATGCGGCGGAGTTCGACCTGCCCGGCCTCGCCCATGCGGCGATGGTGCTGGCGACCATCCCGCGCGGCCATGTGCGCAGCATCGATCGCGCGGCGGCGGAGGCGGCGCCGGGCGTGCTCGCCGTCATGACCCATGAGGATGCGCCGCGGCTGCCCTATAAGCAGATCGCCCAGCGGCCGCAGGTGGATGCGCAGTCGGGCGAGCAGCTGCACGTGCTGCAGGACGACCAGGTGCGCTTCAACGGCGAGCCGGTCGCCGTCGTCATCGCCGAGACGCTGGAGCAGGCGGTGCATGCGGCGGAACTCGTGTGCGTCGAGTATGCGCGGAGCCCGGCGGTGACCATCTTCGATGCCGCGCAGGGGCGGCAGCCGAGCGAGGAGAATGCCAAGGCCGGGCGCGTGCCGGAGCTCGGCCGCGGCGATGTCGAGGGCGCGATGGCAGGCGCCCCGGTGCGCGTTGAGGCGCGCTACGTCCATCCGCGCGAGCATCACAACGCGATCGAGCCGCATGTGACCATCGCCCAATGGGAGGGGGAGAACCTCACCCTCTACGACAAGACGCAATGGGTGGACAACGACCGCAAGGAGATCGCGCATGTCTTCGGCATGCCGGAGCAGCGCATCCGCGTCGTCTCCCCCTTCGTCGGCGGCGCTTTCGGCTCGGCGCTCCGCACCTGGCCGCATGTGACGCTGGCGGCCATGGCCGCGAAGCGCGTCGGCCGGCCGGTGCGGCTGGAGCTGACGCGGCGGCAGCTCTACATGGCGATCGGCTTCCGGCCGCATTCGGAACAGCACCTGACACTCGGCGCCAGCAAGGAGGGCAAGCTGCTCGCCCTCGAGCATGAGGTGGTGCAGCAGGTCGGTCGCTACGAGGAATATGCCGAGACGGCGCTCTCGCCGACCAGCCACCTCTATCAATGCGACAACCTCCGCGCCCGCTACCGGCTGGTGGAGATGGACACCAACTCGCCCTGCCCGATGCGGGCGCCGGGCGTCGTCACCGGCGTGCTCGGCCTCGAGATGGCGATGGACGAACTGGCGGCGGAGCTCGGGATCGATCCGCTGGAGCTGCGCCTCCGCAACTATGCCGACAGCGACCAGCAGAAGGGCCTGCCCTGGTCGAGCAAGGAGTTGCGCGCCTGCTACGAGACGGCCGCCGAGCGCTTCGGCTGGTCACGGCGCAGCCCGGCGCCGCGCTCGATGCAGGAGGGCGGCCTGCTCGTCGGCTATGGCATGGCGACCGCGATCTACCATTCCGACCGCAGCGGCGGCTCGGCCTCCGTCGCGCTGACGGGGAACGGGACGGCTCTGGTGCGCAGCGCCTCCTCCGACATGGGGCCGGGCACCTATACCTCGATGACGCAGGTGGCGGCGGAGACGCTCGGCCTCACGGTCGAGCAGGTGCGCTTCGAGCTGGGCGACACCAACCTGCCCTATGCGCCGGTGCATGGCGGCTCCATCACCATGGCGAGCCTCGGCAATGCGGTCGTCGCGGCCTGCCAGGCAGTGCAGACCAAGCTGGCCGGCTTGGCGCGGGCGGCGCAGCAGGGGCCCTTCGCCGGGCTCGCGGCGGATGCGGTGGTGGCGCGCGAGGGCGGGCTCGCGCGGGCCGACGGCACCGGGCCGGTCGTGCCCTATGCGGAGCTGCTGCGGCAGCACAATCTCGGCTGGATCGAGGCCGAGGCGCAGGCCCAGCCCGGGGAGGAGACGCAGAAATACTCCTCCGCCGCCTTCGGCGCCGTCTTCGTCGAGGTGCGGGTCGACGAGCTGCTCGGCACGGTGCGGGTGCCGCGCATGGTCGGCGCCTATGACGTCGGCCGCGTCATCAACCCGAAGACGGCGCGCAGCCAGTGCATCGGCGGCATGGTCGGTGGGCTCGGCATGGCGCTGGAGGAGCGGGCGGAATGGGATGTCCGCTTCGGCAAGGTGATGAATGCCAACCTCGCCGAATACCTGGTGCCGGTGAATGCCGATGTGCCCTCGCTCGAGGCGATCTTCGTCCCCAATGACGACCGCAACTTCAATCCGCTCGGGGTGAAGGGGCTGGCGGAGGTGGCGATCTGCGGCGTGGCGCCGGCCATCGCCAACGCCGTCTGGCATGCGACCGGGCGGCGGATCCGCGAGCTGCCGATCACGCCGGAGCGTCTGCTGGGATAGAGCGTAATCGCCGAAGGCCGGACGCGTGGATCGCGCCGCCGGCATCGAGCCAGACCATCATCCGTGACGTGTTGATGGTCTGGGGAGCCATGCGCAGCCGGCATGGGGCTTGGCGCAGTACCCTTCCCATCTGGGCATGAGGATTTCGACAGGAGGGGGGCGGCATGTCCGCGACGAGCTTGGCCGCGCCGGTTGGGGTGCGGCAGGTCTCCATCAATGTTCCGGCGGCGCTGAGCGCCGGGGCGCTACTGCTGCTCGGCGGCGGCGTCATCGCCCAGACGGTCAGCCCGAGGCAGGCGGAGCTCTTCCTGCTCGGCGCCATGCTGGGGCTGGTGCTCTACCATGCCGCCTTCGGCTTTACTTCGGCCTGGCGGGTCTTCATCGCCGACCGGCGCGGGGCAGGCTTGCGCGCGCAGATGGTGATGCTGGCCGTTGCGGTGCTGCTTTTCTTCCCGGCGCTTGCGGCGGGGACCCTGTTCGGCGAGCCGGTGCGGGGCCTCGTCTCGCCCGTCGGCGTCTCGGTGATCTTCGGCGCCTTCCTCTTCGGCATTGGCATGCAGATGGGTGGGGGCTGCGCCTCGGGCACGCTCTATACGGTGGGTGGCGGCTCGGTGCGGATGCTGCTGACGCTGGCGGCCTTCATCGCCGGCTCGGCGCTGGGGGCGGCGCATCTGCACTGGTGGTCGGCGCTGCCACATCTGGAGCCGGTCTCGCTGGTGCAGTCCTGGGGGGTGGTGCCGGCGCTGCTTGCCAATCTCGCTGTCTTCGCCGGCATCGCCTGGCTGACGGTGGTGCTGGAGCGGCGGCGGCATGGGCGGCTGGTGGTGCCGCCGGATGCGCCGCACCAGGGCCTCGCCAGGCTGCTGCGCGGGCCCTGGCCGCTGGTTGCCGGGGCGGTGGCGCTGGCGCTGCTGAACTTCGCCACCTTGGCGCTCTCGGGCCGGCCCTGGGGCATCACCTCGGCCTTCGCCCTCTGGGGGTCGAAGGCGGCGGCACTGATCGGGCTCGATCCGGCGGGCTGGCCCTATTGGCAGGCGCCGGCGGCCCGGGCGGCGCTGGAGGGGAGCGTCTTCCGCGACGTCACCTCGGTAATGGATTTCGGCATCATCCTTGGCGCGCTGCTGGCCTCGGCGCTGGCCGGGCGGTTCTCGCCGGGCTGGCGGGTGCCCTGGCGCTCGGCGCTGGCCGCCGTGGTGGGCGGGGTGATGCTCGGCTACGGGGCGCGGCTCGCCTATGGGTGCAATATCGGCGCCTATTTCTCGGGGATCGCCTCGGGCAGCCTGCATGGCTGGGCCTGGATGGTAGCGGCCTTCTTCGGCAACTGGCTGGGGACGGGGATCCGCCCGCTCTTCGGCCTGGAGGTGGAGCGGCTGCCCCGGCAGACCGGCTGCTAGCGGCCCAGTCGCCGAATGGCGCGGGGTCTCAGTCGGCCCGCACGGGAGATCCTGCTTTCGTTTTGGGCGCGTTTGGCGCATCCTTGACGCGTGACGACGACCCTGACGCATGCGGAACTTTCGGACCGGCAGCAGGCCATCCTCAGCCTGGCTCGCGGGGCCGGCCGTGTCGGGGTGGAGGAGTTGGCGGCGCGCTTCGCCGTCAGCCCGCAGACCATCCGCAAGGACCTCAACCTGCTGCGCGACCTCGGCCTGCTGGCGCGGCAGCATGGCGGGGCGATGCTGGCCTCCGGCGTCGCCAATGCCTCCTACGAGGCGCGCCGGGCGCTGGCCCATGACGAGAAGCGCCGGATCGCGGAGCGCTGCGCGGCGCTGATCCCGGACGGCTCCTCCCTCTTCATCAATATCGGCACGACGACGGAGGAGGTGGCGCGGGCGCTCACACGGCACCGCGACCTGCTCGTCGTCACCAACAACATCCATGTGGTCTCCATCCTGCTGCCGAGCCCGGGCGTCGAGGTCGTCGTCGCCGGCGGGCCGGTGCGGCGGACGGATGGCGGCATCGCGGGAGAGGCGACGGTCGACCTCGTTTCCGAGTTCAAGCTGGATTTCGCCGTGATCGGCGCCTCCGCCCTCGACGAGGATGGCAGCCTGCTCGACTACGACTACCGGGAGGTGCGCGTCTCGCGCGCCATCCTGGGCAATGCGCGGCAGCCGATCCTGGTGGCGGATGCGGGGAAATTCGAGCGTTCGGCGCCGATCCGCATTGGCCATGTGCGGCAGCTGCATGCGGTGGTGATGGACCGGCCGCCGCCGCCCCGCTTCGCCGAGGCCTGCCGGGAGGCGGGGACGCGCATGGAGCTGGCGGAAAGCGAAACTCGGTGAGGTGCGGATAGGGCGCGAGATTTTCGCTTGCGCTTTCGATTTCGGTGAGGGAACATCGGTCAGACGTCTGGGGTAAGTCGCGTGGCAGCTATGGGCAACAGCCAGGTCCAGGATCTTCTCGTCATCGGCGGGGGCGTGAACGGCTGCGGCATCGCCCGCGACGCGGTGGGCCGCGGCCTCTCCGTGACGCTGGCCGAGAAGGGCGACCTGGCGGGCGCGACCTCCTCCTCCTCCACCAAGCTGATCCATGGCGGGCTGCGCTACCTGGAATATCGGGAATTCCGCCTGGTGCGCGAGGCGCTGATCGAGCGCGAGGTGCTGCTGCGGGCCGCGCCGCATATCGTCTGGCCGCTGCGTTTCGTGCTGCCGCACAATGCGGGGCAGCGACCCTGGCCGGTGTTGCGGCTGGGCCTCTTCCTCTACGACCATCTGGGCGGGCGGCGGATCCTGCCGCCGACCCGCAGCGTCGACCTTCGGCAGGACCCGGTGGGGGCGCCGCTCAAGCCCGAGCTGACGCGCGGCTTCGAGTATTCCGATTGCTGGGTGGAGGATGCGCGGCTCGTCGTGCTGAACGCGCGGGATGCCGCGGATCATGGCGCGACCGTTCTGACGCGCACGCGCGTGGTCTCCGCCCGGCGCGAGGGCGGGCTCTGGCGCGCCATCTTACGCGACGAGGAGAGCGGCGCGGTCAGCGAAGTGCAGGCACGGGCGCTGGTGAATGCGGCGGGGCCCTGGGTCGGCTCGGTGCTCGGCGGCGTCGCGGGCGTCAACACGCCGGCGCGCGTCCGGATGGTGAAGGGCAGCCACATCGTCACCCGGAAGCTCTACGAGCACGACCGGTGCTACATCTTCCAGAATCCCGATGGGCGGATCTGCTTCTCCATCCCCTACGAGGAAGACTTCATGCTCATCGGCACGACCGATGAGGAATTCGAGGGCGACCCGGCGACGGCCGCCATCTCCGAGGGGGAGACCGCCTATCTTTGCCGGGCGGTGAGCGAGTATTTCCGCCAACCCGTCACGCCCGCCGACGTGGTCTGGAGCTATTCCGGCGTGCGGCCGCTCTATGACGACGGTGCCTCGAAGGCGCAGGAGGCGACGCGTGACTACGTCCTCAAGATCGACGAGGCGGAAGGCGGGGCGCCGCTGCTGAGCGTCTTCGGCGGCAAGATCACCACCTACCGGCGCCTCGCCGAGGCGGCGATGGCGAAGCTGGCGCCGCATTTTCCCGGGCTGAAGCCGGGCTGGACCGCGAAGGCGACGCTGCCGGGCGGGGATTTTCCCTGGGATGGCGCGCCGGCGCTGGTCGAGGCCCTGCTGCGCGACTACCCATTCCTCGAGGCTAAGCTGGCGCGGCGGCTCGTCCGGCAATATGGCACGCGGGCGGCGAGGATGCTGGGCGATGCGCGCAGCATGGAGGATCTCGGCCCGCATTTCGGCGCCGGGTTGACGGCGCGCGAGGTCGACTGGCAGATGCGCGAGGAATGGGCCCGCGCGCCGGCCGATGTGCTGTGGCGACGGAGCAAGCTCGGCCTCCGCATCGACCGGGCGGGACAGGCGGCGCTCGCGGAGTACATGGAGGCGGTGCGGGCGACGGCCGGGAGGGCAGCGGAATGACGGTGCTGGCGGAAGGCCTGGCGCTGTCCTCCGCCGGGGAGGCGGTGCTGCATCCCGTGACGCTGGAATTGCAGCCGGGTCTGCCCAACGTGCTGCTTGGCCCGACGGGCGCGGGCAAGACGACGCTGCTGCGGCTGCTTGCGGGGCTCGACCGGCCCAGCGCAGGGCGGCTTCTTGCCGAGGGCCGCGACGTGACCGGCCAGCCGGTGCGGCGGCGCAGCGTTGCCATGGTCTATCAGCAGTTCATCAATTACCCGACGCTCTCCGTCTTCGAGAACATCGCCTCGCCGCTGCGCGTTGCCGGGCTGAAGCGGGCGGAGATCGAGGGGCGGGTGCGCGAGGCGGCGAGGCTGCTGCGGCTGGAGCCTTATCTGGCACGGCGGCCGCTCGAGCTCTCCGGCGGACAGCAGCAGCGGACGGCGATCGCGCGGGCGCTGGTCAAGCGGGCCGCGCTGGTGCTGATGGATGAGCCGCTGGCCAATCTCGACTACAAGCTGCGCGAGGAGCTGCGGGAGGAGCTGCCGAGGCTCTTCGCCGAGACCGGCAGCGTCTTCGTCTATGCGACGACGGAGCCGGCGGAGGCGCTGCTGCTGGGCGGTTTCGTCGCCACGCTTTCCGAGGGGCGCCTGACGCAGTTCGGGCGGGCGGGCGAGGTGTTCCGCAGGCCGGGCGACCTCGCCACGGCGCGCGTCTTCTCCGACCCGCCGCTGAACGAGGCGCCGGCCAGGGCCGAGGGCGGGCGGCTGGTGCTGGCCACGGGCGCGGCGCTGCCGGCGCCCGGGGGCGTGGCGGATGGGGAGTGCACCATCGGCATCCGCGCGCACCAGGTCTCGCTCGAGCCGCTGCCGGGCGCTGTGCCGCTGCAGGCGGAGGTGCGCGTTGCCGAGGTCACCGGCTCCGAGACCTATGTGCACCTGACGGTCGGCGGGATGGATTGGGTGGTGCTCACGCCCGGCGTGCAGCGGCCGGAGCCGGGGCAGGCGATGACGCTCTGGCTCGATCCGCAGCGCTGCCTCGTCTTCGGCGCCGATGGCCGGCTTGCCGCGGTCGCGTCCCTGGCGGAGGCTGCCTGATGGCCCGCATCGCCTTCGAGCGCCTGGCGCATGGCTATCCCGGCAGTGGCGCCTATGCGCTGAAGCCGATGGACATGGTCTGGGAGGATGCCGGCGCCTATGCGCTGCTCGGCCCCTCCGGCTGCGGCAAGACGACGCTGCTCAACATCGTCTCCGGCCTGCTGCAGCCACGCGAGGGACGGGTGCTCTTCGACGGGCGCGACGTTACGCAGCTTTCGACCGAGCGGCGCAACGTAGCGCAGGTGTTCCAATTCCCCGTCGTCTACGACACGATGACGGTGCGGGAGAACCTGGCTTTCCCACTGCGGAACCGCGGCGTGCCGGCGGCGGTGGCGCGGGTGCGCGTCGAGCATGTGGCGGGGCTGCTCGGCCTCACCACCATGCTGGACCGGCGGGCGCGCAACCTGGGCGCCGACGACAAGCAGAAGATCTCGCTCGGGCGGGGCCTGGTGCGCGACGACGTCGCCGCGATCCTATTCGATGAGCCGCTGACCGTCATCGACCCGCACCTGAAATGGGAGCTGCGCTCGCGGCTGAAGGAGTTGCATCGCCAGGTGCCGGTGACGATGATCTACGTCACCCATGACCAGACCGAGGCGCTGACCTTCGCCGACCGGGTCGTGGTGATGAGCGAGGGCGAGGTGGTGCAGGTCGGCACGCCGGAAGCGTTGTTCGACCGGCCGGCGCACACCTTCGTCGGCCACTTTATCGGCTCGCCGGGGATGAATTTCCTGCCCTGCGCAGTGGAGGGCGATACGGCCATCCTTGCGGGTGGGCACCGGGTCGGCCTGCCGCGCGGCTATGGGGCGCTGGCGGGCAAGGTGGAACTCGGCATCCGGCCGGAATTTGCCGCCATCGCGCGGGACGGGCTGCCGGTGACGGTGCGGCGCGTCGAGGATCTCGGGCGCCGCCGCATCGCACGGGTGGAGCTGGATGGGGTACCCTTCGCCGCCACCCTGCCGGAGGGGATGGCGGTGCCGGCGGAGCCGCGCCTCGTCCTGGACCCCCGCCGTGTGCACATCTATGCCGATGGTCGCCTGGCCGAAGGGAAGGGCTGAGCGATGGCCAAGCCGCTCGACAACCGCGCTTGGTTCCTGGTGCTGCCGGTAGTGGCGCTGGTCGCCTTCTCCGCCCTCATCCCGGTGATGACGGTGGTGAACTACTCGGTACAGGACAGCTTCGGGAACAACGAGTTTTTCTGGAACGGTACCGGCTGGTTCAAGGAGCTGCTCGACCCCTCGACCGATCTTGGCGGGCGGTTCTTCGATGCGCTGTGGCGGACGCTGCTGTTCAGCGCGCTCTGCCTGTTGATCGAGGTGCCGCTCGGCATCGGCGTGGCGCTGACCCTGCCGCGCCGGGGCTGGGGCGTCGCCGCCTCGCTCGTGCTGCTGGCGCTGCCGCTGCTGATCCCCTGGAATGTGGTCGGCACCATCTGGCAGGTCTTCGCCCGGCGCGACATCGGCCTGCTGGGGGCGGCGGTGAACGGGCTGGGCATCGAGTACAACTACGCGCAGACCCCGCTGGCGGCCTGGGTGACGGTCGTTGCCATGGATGTCTGGCACTGGACCTCGCTCGTCGTGCTGCTCTGCTATGCGGGGCTTAGGGCCATTCCCGACGCCTACTACCAGGCGGCAAAGGTGGACGGCGCCAGCAGCTGGGCGGTGTTCCGCGCCATCCAGCTGCCGAAGATGCAGCGCGTGCTGACCATCGCCATCCTGCTCCGATTCATGGACAGCTTCATGATCTATACCGAGCCTTTCGTGGTGACGGGCGGGGGGCCTGGCAATGCCACGACCTTCCTCTCGATCGACCTCGTCAAGATCGCGCTCGGGCAGTTCGACCTCGGCAAGGCGGCGGCCATGTCCATCGTCTATAACCTGATCGTGCTGACGGTGTGCTGGGTGTTCTTCGCCACCACGACCCGCAGCCAGAGCGAGGCGGTGCAATGAGCGGCGCGACCCTGGCCCCGGCGGCCCTGGCCGGGACCCGCGCCCGCGCGCGGAGCGGCGCGCTGCGCGCCGCCATGCCGCGGGTGGTGCTGGTGCTCTACATCCTGTTCCTGCTCGTGCCGATCTACTGGCTCGTGAACATGAGCCTGAAGACGAATCTCGAGATCAACTCCGGGATGACGCTCTGGCCGCAGAACCCGACGCTGGAGCATTACCGGCGCATCTTCACCGATGCCTCCTGGTACAGCGGCTACATCAACAGCCTCACCTATGTGGCGCTGAACACCGTCATTTCGCTCGCGGTGGCGCTGCCGGCGGCCTATGCCTTCAGCCGCTACCGCTTCCTCGGCGACAAGCACCTGTTCTTCTGGCTGCTGTCGAACCGGATGGCGCCGCCGGCGGTCTTCGCGCTGCCATTCTTTCAGCTCTACAGCGCGGTCGGGCTGTTCGACACGCCATGGGCGGTGGCGCTGGCCCATTGCCTGTTCAATATCCCGCTCGCGGTCTGGATCCTTGAGGGCTTCATGTCCGGGGTGCCGCGGGAGATCGACGAAATGGCAGCGATCGACGGCTGGTCCTTCCCGGCCTTCTTCATCCGCCACTTCCTGCCGCTGGTGGCGGGCGGCGTCGGCGTCGCGGCCTTCTTCTGCTTCATGTTCTCCTGGGTGGAGCTGCTGCTGGCCCGCACGCTCACCACGGTGAACGCCAAGCCCATCGTGGCGACGATGACGCGCACCGTCTCGGCAGCGGGGATGGATTGGGGACTGCTGTCGGCGGCGGGCGTGCTGACCATCATCCCAGGGGCGATCGTCATCTGGTTCGTCCGCAACCACATCGCGCGCGGCTTCGCGCTGGGACGGGTCTGATGGGTCTCTCTTGGATGGCCTGGACCTGGCAGACGGCGCTCTTCTTCGCCCTGCTGCTTTGCGTGCTGACGGTGATGACCACGCTCGCCGCGCTGCGGCCGGAGCGGGACCGCATCGGCATGCTCGGCCTGCCGACGACGCGTGGGGACCGGCTGTTCCTGACGCTGCTCGGTGCCGCCTTCATCCATCTCGGCTGGCTGGCGCTGGCCGGCGATGCACCGCTTTGGGGCGCCAGTATCCTTTCGCTCGTTTATGGAGCGATACTGTTCCGCTGGGCCTGACCGAACGCGGCCGGCCATAAGGTCTGCCGTGCCCTGACCAAGGAGGAAACCGAATGAATGCCATGACACCGATGGGCCGCCGGAAATGGCTGCTCGGCAGCGCCGCGGTCCTCGCCGCGCCGGCGCTGCTCCGGCCGAGCCATTCGGTCGCGCAGGGGGTGGACGCCGCGCGCCGCTGGGTCGCCGAGGAGTTCCAGCCCTCGACGCTGACCCAAGAGCAGCAGATGCAGGAGATGGAGTTCTTCGCCCGCGCCGCGCAGCCCTTCCGCGGGCAGGAGATCAACGTCGTCTCCGAGACCATCACCACCCATGAGTACGAGGCCCGGACGCTCGCGCGCGCCTTCTCCGAGATCACCGGCATCCGCCTGAAGCACGACCTGCTGCAGGAAGGCGACGTGGTCGAGAAGCTGCAGACGCAGATGCAGTCCGGCCGCAACGTCTACGACGCCTGGGTGAACGACAGCGACCTCATTGGCACGCACTTCCGCTACCAGCAGGCGGTGCCGCTGACCGACTGGATGGCGGGTGAGGGCCGCGACCAGACGCTGCCGACCCTCGACCTCGAGGATTTCATCGGCCGCAGCTTCGGCACCGCGCCCGACGGCAAGCTCTACCAGCTGCCCGACCAGCAGTTCGCCAACCTCTACTGGTTCCGCTACGACTGGTTCACCCGGCCGGCGATCCAGGAGGCCTTCAAGAAGCAGTTCGGCTACGATCTCGGCGTACCGGTGAACTGGTCCGCCTATGAGGACATCGCCGAGTTCTTCACCAACACGGTGAAGGAGATCGATGGGGTCAAGGTCTACGGCCACATGGACTACGGCAAGAAGGACCCCTCGCTCGGCTGGCGCTTCACCGATGCCTGGCTCTCCATGGCGGGCAATGGCGACCGCGGCATCCCGAACGGCAAGCCGGTCGACGAGTGGGGCATCCGCATGGAGGGCTGCCGCCCGACCGGCTCCTCCATCGAGCGCGGCGGCGACACCAATGGCCCGGCGGCGGTCTACTCCATCACCAAGTATGTGGAGTGGCTGAAGAAATACGCCCCGCCCGAGGCGGCCGGCATGACCTTCTCCGAGAGCGGCCCGGTGCCGTCACAGGGCAACATCGCCCAGCAGATGTTCTGGTACACCGCCTTCACCGCCGACATGGTGAAGCCGGGCCTCGCGGTGATGAACCCGGACGGCACGCCGCGCTGGCGCATGGCCCCCTCGCCGAAGGGTGCCTATTGGAAGGAGGGGATGAAGCTCGGCTACCAGGATGCCGGCTCCTGGACGCTGCTGAAGTCGACGCCGGTCGACCGGCGCCGCGCGGCCTGGCTCTACGCCCAGTTCTGCGTTTCCAAGTCGACCAGCCTGAAGAAGAGCCATGTCGGCCTCACCTTCATCCGCGAGAGCGACATCTGGCATCAGTCCTTCACTGACCGCGCCAAGCAGCTCGGCGGGCTGATCGAGTTCTACCGCTCGCCGGCCCGGGTGCAGTGGACGCCGACAGGCGTGAACATCCCTGACTATCCCCGCCTGGCGCAGCTCTGGTGGCAGAATATCGGCGACGCTTCCTCTGGTGCGAAGACGCCGCAGGCGGCGATGGACTCGCTGGCGGCGGCGCAGGACAGCGTGCTCGAGCGGCTGCAGCGCGCCAATGTGCAGGGCGAGTGCGGCCCGCGGCTCAACCCGCGGACCACGGCCGAGCACTGGTTCGAGCAGGCGCAGAAGGACGGCAATGTCGCACCGCAGCGGAAGCTCGCCAACGAGAAGCCGCAGGGTGAGACGGTCGACTACGACAAGCTCATCCAGAGCTGGCCGGCCAACCCGCCGCGCCGCGGCTGATCCGAATGGCGGGGGCTTCGGCCCCCGCCACCCATGCAGCAGGGATTACGCCGATGCCCGCCGAAGGCCATATCCTCGCCCTCGACCAGGGCACCACCTCCACCCGCGCCATCATCTTCCGCACGCCCGATCTGGCACCCGTCGCCTCGGCGCAGCAGGAATTCGCGCAGCACTACCCGCATTCCGGCTGGGTGGAGCATGAGGCGGAGGATCTCTGGGACACCTCGCTCGCGGTGATGCAGGAGGCGCTCGGCAAGGCTGGGCTGGAGCCGGCGCAGATCGCCGGCATCGGCATCGCCAACCAGCGGGAGACGGTGCTGGTCTGGAACCGCAGCACGGGCCGACCGATCCACCGCGCCGTCGTCTGGCAGGACCGGCGGACGGCCGCGACCTGCGCGGCGCTGCGCGAGGCGGGGCATGCGCCGGCCGTGGCCGCGGCGACGGGGCTGCTGATCGACCCCTATTTCTCGGCGACCAAGATCGCCTGGATCCTCGATGCCGTGCCCGGCGCGCGGGCCGCCGCCGACCGGGGCGAGCTTGCCTTCGGCACCGTCGACAGCTTCCTGCTCTGGCGGCTGACCGATGGCCGCGTGCATGCGACGGATGCCACCAATGCGGCGCGCACCATGCTCTTCGACATCCGCGCCGGCGCCTGGGACCCGGCGATGTGCGAGCTCTTCCGCGTGCCGAAGGCGATGCTGCCGGAGGTGCGCGACTGCGCCACCGAATTCGGCATGACGACGCTGCTCGGCGCCTCGATTCCGGTGCTCGGGATCGCCGGCGACCAGCAGGCGGCGACCGTCGGCCAGGCCTGCTTCGAACCGGGGATGGTGAAGTCGACCTATGGCACGGGCTGCTTCGCACTGCTCAATACCGGCGATGCGCCGGTTGCCTCGCGCCATCGGCTGCTGACGACCATCGCCTATCAGCTCCGCGGCCGCCGGACCTACGCGCTGGAGGGTGCTATCTTCGTCGCGGGCGCGGCGGTGCAGTGGCTGCGCGACGGCTTGGGCATCATCGCCGATGCGGCGGAGAGCGGGGCGCTGGCGGCGCAGTCCGATCCGGCTGGGCGGCTCTACCTCGTGCCGGCCTTCGTCGGGCTTGGCGTGCCGCATTGGGATGCTGAGGCGCGCGGCAGCATCCACGGGCTGACCCGCGCCTCGGGCCGGGCCGATTTCGCCCGCGCCGCGTTGGAGAGCGTCGGCTACCAGACGCGCGACCTGGTGGCGGCGATGCAGGCGGATATGGGCGCCGGGGCGACCGCCGTGCTGCGCGTCGATGGCGGCATGGTCGCCTCCGACTGGACGATGCAGTTCCTGGCCGATGTGCTCGGGGCGCCGGTGGACCGGCCGATCATCCGCGAGACGACGGCGCTCGGCGCGGGCTACCTCGCCGGGCTGCAGGCGGGGCTCTGCCCGGAGCCGGCGGAGTTCGCGGCACGCTGGCAGCTCGACCGGCGCTTCACCCCAACCATGGCCGAGGCGGAGCGCGAGGCGGCCTATGCCGGCTGGCGGCGGGCGGTGCAGCGGACGCTCAGCAGCCCGTGATGCGGCCGGAGGCGATGCAGTCCTGATAGCCCATCGCGGACTGGATGGCGGGGAAGAGGAAGTACCCGCCGACCAGCACGCCGACGATGAGGAGCAGGGCGATCAGGCCGACCAGGTCGGGGCGCGCGGGTTTCGGCAAGGCGGGCATCCGGGGCAGGGGAGGGGGCAGCCTATCCCCGGCGGCTGGACCCTTCCAGGCGGGGCGCTTAGGCTTGCCGGCAAATCCATCAGACATCCGAGGAAACGCCATGGCCCACCACCGCTGGCCCGTGCCGCCGGGCGATGCGGCGGAGGGCCCGTCGCCGGCCGAGCCGCCCATGCCCTGGGCGCTGCTCGCCGCCGCCTGCTTCGGCATGTTCGCCGCCTCCTCGAGCGGCACCACGCGGGCGCCCTTCCTGCTCGAGATGTCGCGCGACCTGGCGACGAGCCTGCCGCTGGTCGGCAACCTCATGGCCGTCACCTCCGTCGCCTGGGGCATCGCCTCGGTGCTGGCCGGGGCGGGGTCCGACCGCTGGGGGCGGCGGCCCTTCCTCATCGGTGGCCCGGTGGCGCTGGCCCTCTGCTTGCTGGGCGTGGCGGGGGCCGGGAGTTTCCTCTGGGTCGCCGCCTGGATCGCGGTCGCGGGTGGCTGCGCGGGGGCCTTCACCGGCGTGCTGATGGCCGAGGCCTCGGCGCGCGTCGTGGACCGGCAGCGCGGCCGGGCGCTGGGCTGGGTGATGGCCGGGCAGTCGCTGACCCTGCTGCTCGGCGTGCCGATGGCGGCCTGGATCGGCGCCTCGCTCGGCTGGCGGGGCGTCAACCAGGTGGTGGCCGGCATCGCGCTGCTGGCCGGCCTGGCCCTCTGGGCGACGACGCTACGGCCTGCCCCTGGCGGGGCCGGCCAGCGCCAGGCGGGCACCGTCCGCGGCAAGGCGCTGACCGGCCCGGTGCTGCGGCTGCTGGCGATGGGGGTGGCGGAGCGGATCTGCTACGGCCTCATCGCCGTCTATTTCGCGACCTTCCTGCAATCGAGCTACGATCTCTCGCTCGCGGAGGTGGTGGTGCCGCTGGCGGTCTTCGCGGTCGGGAGCATCCTCGGCACGGTGCTGGGCGGGCAGCTGGCCGACCGGCTCGGCAACCGGCGGCTGACCTTCGCCGGGGCGATGTTCGGCTCGGCGGCGCTGGCGCTGGCGCTGTTCGGCTGGCTGCCGGGGCTGGAGGGGTCGGTCGCGCTCGGCTTCGCCTATGTCTTCGTCAATGCCATCGCCCGGCCCAGCCTGATGGCGGCGCTGGCAGAGGTGCCGGAGGATGTGCGTGGCACGGTGCTCGGGCTGAACGTCACCTCGGCGAGCATCGGCTGGCTCGGCGCGGCGGCGCTCGGCAGTTGGATGATCGCGCAGCACGGCTTCGCTGGCTTCGGGCCGGCAACGGCGGGGATCGGCCTGCTCGGCGGGCTGCTGGCGGTGACGGGGCGGCGCTGGAGCAAGCAGCGACCGAGTGGGAGCACGTGACCCGAGCGATGCGCTAGGCCTTCTCCGCCGCCCGCTTCTTGGCGATGACATCGGCCAGCGCCCGCAGTGCCTCCGGCACGCCCTCCCGCGTCGCGCCGGACAGCAGCAGCACCGGGCGGCCGACAGCGCGCTCCAGCGCCTTCAGCCGGCTTGTCCGCGCCTGGGGCGTCATCGCATCCAGCTTGTTGAGGGCGACCAGCTCCGGCTTCTCGGCGAGGCCGTGGCCATAGCCCTCCAGCTCCTCCCGAACGGTGCGCCAGGCGCCGGCCGGGTCCGGCTGGCTGCCATCGACCAGGTGCAGCAGCACGGCGCAGCGCTCGACATGGCCGAGGAAGCGGTCGCCAAGGCCAGCGCCCTCATGCGCGCCCTCGATCAGCCCGGGGATGTCGGCGAGGACGAACTCCTCCGAGGCGTTGAGGCGAACGACGCCAAGCTGCGGGTGTAGGGTGGTGAAGGGGTAGTCGGCGATCTTCGGCCGGGCGGCACTGACAGCGGCAAGGAAGGTCGACTTGCCGGCATTCGGCAGGCCCACCAGCCCGGCATCGGCGATCAGCTTGAGGCGCAGCCAAAGCCACTTCTCCTCGCCCGGCCAGCCCTTGTCGGCTCGGCGTGGGGCGCGGTTCGTGCTGGTCTTGTAATGGGCATTGCCATGGCCGCCATCGCCGCCGCGGGCGATCACCACACGGGCGCCGGGCGTGTCGAGGTCGGCGAGCAGCGTCTCCTTGTCCTCGGCGAGGATCTGGGTGCCGAGGGGGACCTTGAGCACCACATCCTCGCTGCCCGCGCCGCTGCGGTCCTGGCCGGCGCCGTTGCCGCCCTTGCGCGCCTTGAAATGCTGGGCGTAGCGGTAGTCGATCAGCGTGTTGAGGCCGTCCACCGCCTCGATCACGACATCGCCGCCGCGGCCGCCATTGCCGCCGTCGGGCCCGCCGAATTCGATGTATTTCTCGCGGCGGAAGGCGATGACGCCGTCGCCGCCGTCGCCGGCCTTCACCCAGACCTTGGCTTCGTCGAGGAACTTCATGGGGTATCGGACCCTGAAAACGAAAAAGGGGGCCTCGCGGCCCCCTTCGCGTCACCGCTTTCGGTGAGGCTTATTCGGCCGCCTGGGCTGCCGGCAACACGGACACATGCACGCGGCCCTCGGCCTTGCGCTCGAACTTCACCGTGCCGTCGACCATCGCATGCAGCGAGTGGGTGCGGCCGACGCCGACATTGCGGCCCGGCAGCATCTTGGTGCCGCGCTGGGTGACGATGATGTTGCCGGCGCGGACGACCTGCCCGCCGAACAGCTTCACGCCGAGGCGCTTGCCGGCGCTGTCGCGCCCGTTGCGGGAGGAGCCGCCTGCCTTCTTATGTGCCATGGAGAATTATCCTCTGTCTTCAGGCCGCGGCGATGTCGGCGATGCGGAGGACCGTCAGGTCCTGGCGATGGCCCCGCTTGCGGCGGCTGTTCTGCCGGCGGCGCTTCTTCAGGATAATCACCTTCTCACCGCGGGCGTGCTTCTCGACCGTCGCTGTGACGCTGGCGCCGGGGACGGTGGGCGCACCGAGGGTCAGGCCGGCCTCGCCGCCGATGGCCAGCACGTCATGGAAGGTGACGGTGGCGCCGGGCTCGGCCTCGAGCTTCTCGACGGTGAGCACGGCATTCGGCGTCACCCGGTACTGCTTTCCGCCGGTGCGGATCACTGCGAAGGTCATCGTGCGGCCTCAACTGGTCGCGCCAGGATCACGGGCCGGGGTCGGCGCTGCCCCGGGCAAGGGTTCGGTTTTGGGATCGGCCAAAAGAGGCCGCCGGCGGAGCCAGGGCGCCGCCGGGAGGCAGGGCATATAGACGGGACTCCCTGGCCGGTCAACCACGGAGGCTCATTGGGCACGGGCGCGGAACAGCAGGGCGAGGCCCGACAGCGTCACCAGCCCGCCCGCCACGTCGGTCCAGCCCAGCACCTCGCCGAGCAGCCCCCAGCCGAGCAGCGCGGCGACCGGCGGGGCCAGCAATTGCAGCGCCGCGGCCGTCGCCGGCGGCAGGCGCCGCAGCATGGTGAAGTAGAGCGCATAGCCGCCGATGCCGACCACCAGCACGCCATAAGCGAGGGAGAAGATCGCGATCGGGCTGGGGGTGCCGGGCAGGCGGGTCTCAACCAGGCTGGCGAGCAGGATCAGCGCCAGCGCCGCGACCGCCGCCTGAGTGGCATTCGCCGTCCAGGCATCGACCCGCCCTCGCGCCGGGGCGAAGACCAGGATCCCCGCCGCCTGGCTCAGCGCCCCGCCGAGCGCCAGCAGCACGCCATGCAGCTCGAACCCCACCGCCCCCCGGCCCACCCCGAGCACGGCAACGCCAAGCCAGCCGAGGCCAAGCCCCGCCCAGGCCAGCGCCTGCACCCGGCGGCCGAGGAAGACCACCTCGCCGAGTGCCACGAAAAGCGGCGCAGTGGAGGAGAGCAGCGCGACCAGGCCGGAGGGCAGCGTGAGCGAGGCGAGCCAGGCCCCGGCCAGGTAGCCGGCGGAGCCGAAGAGCCCCATTGCCCCAAGCCGCGCCCCGTCGCGCCGGCCGGGCCAGCGCAGCCCGCGCACGGCCAGCACACCGCCGAGCAGCAGCGCCACCAGGCAGAAGCGGATCGCCAGCGCCCAGAGCGGCGGCCATTCCGGCACCAGGCCCTTGATGGCGGTGAAGGCGGAGGCCCAAATCAGGACGAAGAGCAGGCCGAGGCCGAAACCCGCCACGGCAGCTACTCCGCGGGCAGGCTCCGCCGGGCCAGCGCCGCCTCCAGCGTGTTCTCGAGCAGGCAGGCGATGGTCATCGGCCCGACGCCGCCCGGCACCGGGGTGATGGCCGCGGCCCGCGGCAGAGCCTCGGCGAAGGCGACATCGCCGACCAACTTGCCATTGGCGCCGCGATTGATGCCGACATCGATGACGGTCGCGCCCTCCGCCACCCAGTCGCCGCGGACCATCTCCGCTTGGCCGACGGCGGCGACCAGGATCTCCGCCCGCCGGCACTCGCCCGGCAGGTCCCGGGTGCGGGAATGAACGACGGTGACGGTGCAGTCCGCGGCGAGCAGCAGCTGCAGCATCGGCCGGCCGACGATCTGGCTGCGGCCGAGCACCACGGCGCGGGCGCCGGGCAGGCTCGCGCCCGCCTCGCGCAGCAGATGCATCACCCCCTTCGGCGTGCAGGGGACGAGGCCGGGCTGGCGGCTGGCAAGGCGCCCGGCATTCACCGGGTGGAAGCCGTCCACATCCTTCGCCGGATCGACCGAGGCGATGACCGCATCGGCCCTGATCTGCGGCGGCAGGGGCAGCTGCACGAGGATGCCGTCCACCGCCGGGTCGGCGTTCAGCCGGGCGACGAGGGCGAGCAGATCCGACTCGCTGGCCTCGGCGGGCAGGTGGATGGTGGCGCTGTCGAAGCCGGCGGCAAGCGCGGCGCGATCCTTGTTGCGGACATAGACGCCGCTCGCCGGGTCGCCGCCGACGCGGACGACGCGCAGCCCCGGGCGGAAGGGCAGCCCCGCGATGCGCTCGGCGAGGCCGGCGCGCAGCCGCTCCGCGACCGCCTTGCCGTCGATGATCCGTGCCGTCATGCCCGATCCCCCACCCGCCGCGCTCCGGTCAGAAATACATCCCGTTCAGGAAGAGCGAGCGGCGAACGGCGCCGAGCAGCATCTGACAGGCGGTGATCAGCAGCAGCACCACCAGCGGCGAGAGGTCGACGGCGCCGAAGCTCGGCAGCACGCGCCGCACCCGGCCGAAGAGCGGCTCCGTCACCCGGTAGAGGAAATCGGCAATTGTCCAGACGATGCGGTTGCGCGTGTCGAGCACGCCGAAATTGACCAGCAACTGCACGACGACGGCGAGCATCACCGCCCACCACAACAGGTCCAGCACCGCGCCGGCCAGGTAGAACACCACATCCAGGAACATGCCGATGACCTTGATTTCGGGCGAAGCCGCAGGAACGCGGCCGCAACCTAATGACGGGGCCAGCCTGGGACAAGCGGGCTTGACTCAAGGGCCGTGCGGGGGCATCTAGCGCGCCCTGCGGGACCCCAAGCCCGCGGGACTGGTTCGGGGCTGTAGCTCAGTTGGGAGAGCGCGTCGTTCGCAATGACGAGGTCAGCGGTTCGATCCCGCTCAGCTCCACCACCCGCCCTTTCGTGGCGCTCCTGGCCGAAGCCTTTCGCCGCAACCGCCACCGGGGTCCGCTGCCATCGTGACATCGCCGCCCGCATTCCCGCCGCTGCGCACGGAGCGGCTGACCCTGCGCCCGCTTCGCCTCGAGGATGCGACGGCGCTGCACCGCCTGGTCAATGACTGGGAGGTGGCGAAGAACCTCGCCCGCGTGCGCTACCCCTACGAGCTGGCGCGGGCCGAGGAGTGGATCCGCTCCACCTGGACCCAGATCGAGGCCGGCGAGGCCTGGCACCTGGCGATCACCGGCGAAGAGGATGACAAGGTGGAGCGGCTAGTCGGCTGCGTCGCCCTCACCCTTGATGCGGACCGCAAGGGGGCGGAGCTCGGCTACTGGGTCGGGCGGAAATTCTGGGGGCATGGCGTGGCACCTGAGGCGGCCGCGGCGCTCTGCCGCTGGGCGCTGGGGACGCAGGGGCTGCAATCCATCCATGCCAGCGTGCTGAGGGACAATCCGCGCTCGGCGGCCGTCCTGCAGCGGGTCGGGCTGCGGCCGGCTGGGGAGGCGATGCAGACCTTCGTCTCCCGCGGTGGGCCGATGCCGGTGCTGCTCTTCCGGGCGGAGCGTGAGGTGCTGCTGGCCCCGCCCGAGGAGCCGCCGCGGGCGGAGAAGCCGGTGCTGCTCGTCGCTGCCGTTGCCCTTGTCGACCCGGATGGCCGGGTGCTGCTGGCGCGGAGGCCGGAGGGCAAGCCGCTCGCCGGACTTTGGGAATTCCCGGGCGGCAAGGTGAAGCCGGGCGAGAGCCCCGAGGCCGCGCTGATCCGCGAGCTGAAGGAGGAGCTCGACATCGATGTCAGCGAGAGCTGCCTCGCGCCCTTCACCTTCGCCTCGCATGGCTACGAGGCCTTCCACCTGATGATGCCGCTCTACCTCTGCCGGAAGTGGGGCGGGGCGGTGCGGCCGGTGGAGGGGCAGGCGCTGGCCTGGGTGAAGCCGCAGAAGATGGGCGGCTATGCCATGCCGCCGGCGGACAAGCCGCTCGTCGCCATGCTGCAGGATTTCCTTTAGGCGAAAAAGAAAAGGGGCGCCCGAAGGCGCCCCTTCCTGTCTCCGGTAGGGAAGGTGCCGCTCAGCGCAGCACGATCTCGACGCGGCGGTTCTGCGGCTCGCGCACGCCATCCGCGGTCGGGACCAGCGGGCGGCTCTCGCCGAAGGCGGTGACCATGATCTCGTTGCGGCTCACGCCCTGGCGAACCAGCTCGGCCGCGACCGCATCGGCGCGGCGCTGCGACAGGCGCTGGTTGTACTGCGGCGTGCCGGAGCGGTCGGCATGGCCGGCCACCTCGATGCGCGTCGCCTGCACGCGGCGGGAGTTCTGCGCCGCCTCGCTGATGATCTCGCGGGCGCGGGTGGTGAGGTCCGCCCGATCCCAGTCGAAGAACACCAGATAGGTCCGCGCCGGGGCCGGGGCCTGCGCTGCCTGCGGCGGAGCGGAGACGACCGGCGGCGGGGCCGGCGGCGGCTGGAACAGCGCGTAGCGCAGGCCGAGCATGACCGAGTGATTGTACTTGTCCGTCTCCAGCCTGGTGCTCGCCAGGATGCGGTTCGCCCCGTCCCGAATCGAGCCCTTCACCTCGCTTTCCAACAAGCCGAAGAAGCGGTACTCGGCGGTCAGGGTCAGGCCGGTAACGCCGAGCCAAGTCAAGGGCGTGGCAAGGCCGAAGATGCCCTGGAAGGCGAAGCTGCCATCCCCGATGCTCTGCGCATCGTCCGCGTGCAGTACCAGGCCAGTTCCGGCGCTGACTCCGCGGATGTTGTGGTACTCGGTCAGGGCATAGCCGGCACCGATACCGATATAGGGCTGGACGATGCTCTGTCCGAGGCCAAAATTGGCGAAGTCGAAGTCGTAGAAGACGTTCGCCATCACGCCATAGGAGCGCTGGAAGCCGCCGGTCCGAGCGAGGGGCGCGAGGCCGAAGCCGCGGAGGCTGTCAACCTCGTTCTCGCGGTAATTGCCTTCGATCTCGGCCCGAAACCCGTTGCCGAAACCCCAACCCAGGCTGAGGACGCCGGCCCATCCGGTGTTGAAATTAGCCTTGCCAACAGTGTTCCGCGTGCCGCCGAGAACAATGCCCTCGGAAGCTGGTTCGAAGCGCTCAGGGTTGCTTACCCAGTTAGCGCCGGCGCCGACGCCAATGTATAGGCCGCTCACCGGCTGGGCGCTCGCCGTGCCAAGCGAGGCCAGCAGGGGCGCCGATACCAGGGCGGTGGCCAGCAGTGCCCTTTTTAGACTCATCAGTATGCGCTCCACGCAAGAGACACACCCCGTCGGGGACCGGCCATCGGTTCGGACGCGGGGTGCGTTCCCTCGCTTGAAGAAAATATTTGGGGGATGGTTCAGTGCCGAAAACGCGACCAGCACAGATGTGGCACAGAAGGCACAATCTGGTTGCGCGCGGATACCAGAAACAAGGTCGTCTTGCGCGCTAGCGTACAATCCAATCAAGATGAACGAAAAAGGGGCGCCCGAGGGCGCCCCTTCCTGTCTCCGGTGGAGAAGGTGCCGCTTAGCGCAGCACGATCTCGACGCGGCGGTTCTGCGGCTCGCGCACGCCATCCGCGGTCGGGACCAGCGGGCGGCTCTCGCCGAAGGCGGTGACCATGATCTCGTTGCGGCTCACGCCCTGGCGAACCAGCTCGGCCGCGACCGCATCGGCGCGGCGCTGCGACAGGCGCTGGTTGTACTGCGGGGTGCCCGAACGGTCGGCATGGCCGGCCACTTCGATGCGGGTGGACTGCACGCTGCGGGCGGCGCCGGCGGCCTCGGAAATGATCTGCCGGGCGCGGTCGGTCAGGTCCGCACGATCCCAGTCGAAGAAGACCAGGTAGGTGCGGGCGACCGTCGGCGCCGGGGCAACCGGCGGGGCGGCCACGACCGGCGGCGGGGCAACCGGCGCGTTGAAGGCGTAGCGGATGCCGATCAGCGCACTGTGGTTGTAGTTGGTCGGCTTGTAGTTGCCGACGGCCGGGCCGACGACCGTGGTGCGGTCGACGTTCAGCGACGGCTCCAGCGTGCCGTAGAAGCGGTACTCGGCGGTGAGGGCGAGGCCCGGAACCGGCAGGGCGAAGGCGGCGCCGGCGATGCCCTGATAGGCGAAGCGGCCGTCCGTGTCCTCGATCCGGTAGCGGCTGCCGCCCGGGCCGGCGAGGTTCGCCTTGTCGACATCCACCCAGCCATAGCCGACGCCCACGCCGAGATACGGCGTCACCGGCAGGCCGAGGTTGAAGTCATAGACGACGTTCGCCATCGCGGCGTAGTTGCGCAGGTAGCCGCTGGTGCCGACCAGCCCACCGCCGGAGATGCGGCGGATGTCGTTGCTGCGGTAGCTGCCTTCGAGCTCGGCACGGAGGCCGTTGCCGAAGCCCCAGCCGATGGCCACGAGGCCAACCGCGCCGACATCGTCGAACTTCGTCTTGAAGCCGTTGTTGTCCGACACCTGGTGGAAGTTCAGACCACCGCCGGCCCCGATATAGAGCCCGGAAACCGGCTGCGCCTGCGCGGCAACCGGCAGCGCCAGCACCGTCGCGGCCAGGAGGGCCTTCCTGAGGGTCATCGAAATCTCTCCTCGATTCACAAAACGCTTGCGTCGCGACGCCTACCGCGGAGTTGAGGCGGCGCCAGCGCTGCGTTTGAGGAACCTAGCACCACCAGCCCGAACCTGCATCGGGTCCCGGACCAATTCCGGATCGATGTGGCAGGGACGCAACAGCCGGGGATGGCAAATACATCACAGCCCCAGAAGAGCCGTGGAATCCTCCAAGGTGGAAAGGCTGCCGAGTGGCAGCAACCTGTTGGCATGGCCCAATTTCCGGCCCGGACGAGCCTCGGACTTGCCGTACCAGTGCGGCACGACCTCGGGATTCCGCAGCAGGCCGGGCCAGCGTGCCAGGCCGTCTGGGCCGACCAGGTTTTTCATGACGACATCGTGATGCCGTGCGGGCGATGCGAGCGGCAGGCCGGCAACGGCCCGCACATGCTGCTCGAACTGGCTCGCGGCGCAGCCATCCATGGTCCAGTGCCCGGAATTATGCGGCCGCGGGGCGATCTCGTTGCCGAGCAGGCGGCCGTCCGGCAGCACGAACAGCTCCAGCGCCAGCACCCCCACCAGCCCGAGCGACTCGGCCACGCGCAGGGCATGGCCCCGCGCCGCGTCGGCGATGGCAAGACGGGCGGGAGCGAAGCTGAGGTCGAGGATGTGGTCGCGGTGCCGATTCTCGACGGCGTCATAGACCGCCATCGCGCCATCCGCGCCGCGGGCGGCGATGGCCGAGACCTCGGCGACGAAGGGAACGAAGGCCTCGAGGATCAGCGGCTTCGGCGCCAGCCGGGCGAAGGCGGCAGCGGCGTCCTCCGGCCGGCGGATCACCGCCTGGCCACGGCCGTCATAGCCCAGCCGGGTGGTCTTCAGCACCGCGGGCAGGCCGATCCCGGCGATGGCGGCGGCGAGCCCCGCCTCGTCCTCCACCGCGCGCCAGGGCGCGACGGGGACGCCGGCGCGCTCGAGGAAGGCCTTCTCAGCGAGCCGGTCCTGGCAGATGCGCAGGACCTCGACGCCGGGCCGGCAGGGGGCGAGGGGGGCGAGGGCGGCCAGGGTCCCGGCCGGGACGTTCTCGAACTCGAAGGTGACGACATCGACCGCGGCGGCGAAACGCGCGAGGGCGGCCGCATCCTCATAGGGGGCGATCGTGGCGGCGGCAGCCACCTGCATCCCAGGGCTCTCCGCCTCGGGCGCATAGACATGGCAGCGATAGCCGAGCCGTGCGGCCGCCATGGCCGACATCCGCCCGAGCTGGCCGCCGCCGAGGATGCCGATGGTGCTGCCGGGGGACAGCGGCGCGCTCATGCCGGCTCCTCCGGAACGCCCTCGGTCTGCGCCGCGCGCCAGGCATCGAGCCGGCCGGCGAGGTCCGGGTCGGAGAGGGCGAGGATGGCGGCGGCCATCAGACCGGCATTGATGGCGCCCGCGCGGCCGATGGCGAGCGTCCCGACCGGGATGCCGCCCGGCATCTGGACGATGGAGAGGAGGCTGTCCATGCCCTTCAAACTGTGGCTTTCCACCGGAACGCCGAGCACGGGCAGGGGCGTCATCGCCGCTGCCATGCCCGGCAGGTGCGCCGCCCCGCCGGCCCCGGCGATGATCACCTTGAGCCCCCGCCCGCGCGCCTCGGTGGCGTAGCCGTGCAGGCGCTCCGGCGTGCGATGGGCGGAGACGACCCGCGTCTCGTGCGGGATGCCGAGCTTCTCCAGCACCTCGGCGGCATGGCGCATCGTCTCCCAATCGGAGCGGCTGCCCATGATGACGCCGACCAGGGGACCAAGGGAGGCGCTCATGCGCTGATATCGGGCAGCAGCCGGCTTTCCAGCCAGGCGATCTCGTCCTTCAGCTTCAGCTTGCGCTTCTTGAGGCGCTGGACCTGGAGCTGGTCCGTCAGGCTGTCCGACAACCGGGCGATGACTGTGTCGAGGTCGCGATGCTCGCTGCGCATCTCGTGCAGGCGTCGCAACAGGCTCTCTCGGTCATCGAGCATCGGCGTGCAGGCTCGTGGCTGGACGGTGAAGGAAAAGGTGCAATCCGGGCGCGGAGGCCATTACCATGCCCTGGCGCGGGCGCAACAGCGGGCGATACGTCGCTGCTGCGCTCCGGCGCGGCACAGGACGGAAAAGGAGATGTCCGCATGATGACTTCGCCACGGCTCCGGTCCCTCGAAGACAAGCATGCCATCCTGGAGCGGGAGATCGGCGCTCAGGGCGCCCGGCCCCGACCGGATGAGCTGGAGCTGGCGCGGCTCAAGCGGGAGAAGCTGCGGTTGAAGGAAGAGATCGAGAAGCTGCGACGGACCAACTAGGCCGCCCTGGGCGCGGCCGGATCGCGCCGGCCGCGCCGCCTCAGGCCGCCGAATCCTCGGCGGTGTCCGCCAGCGGGGGCGGCACTGCGCCCGGGCGCTCGCCGGCGGCGATCAGCGCGGCATTCAGGTCCGACTGGGTGCAGAGGCCGAGGATCACCGGGTCCCGCGGCTTGATGTTGGCGCTGTTCCAATGCGTCCGGTCGCGCACCTTGGCGATGGTGTCCTTGGTGGTGCCGAGCAGCTTGCCGATGGCGGTATCGGAGAGCTGGGGATGATGCCGGATCAGCCAGGCGATGCCGTCCGGCCGGTCGTTGCGCTTGGATACCGGGGTGTAGCGGGCACCCTTGCCGCGGGCCTTCGGCACCGGGAGGCTGGAGGACTGGATCTGAAGCCGGAGCGCGGGATCGGCCTCGCAACGGGCAATCTCCTCGCGGCTGAGCTGGCCGTTCAACACCGGGTCGTAGCCGATGATGCCCTGGGCGACCTCGCCATCGGCGATCGCCTGAACTTCCAGCGGATGCATGCCCACGAAATCGGCGACCTGTTCGAAGGTCAGGGAGGTCTTGTCGATCAGCCACACGGCGGTGGCCTTCGGCATCAGCGGCTGGGTCATGGAACGAACCTATCAGAGCAGTGCCGTCGGGGCGGGGCCCTTCACTGCGGCTTGGCGTGGCATATAGAGGCGGCATCGGGCGGGGTCAAAGCCCGCCGGTAACATGAGGTGCCGCATGATCGAGGAGGAAACCCCCCGCCCCGCCGCCAGGCGCTTCGCCCCGGCGGTGCTGGACCGCTGGGATGTGGCGGAGCTGCAACGCTACATCGCCGAATTGCAGGCCGAGATCGCCAGGGCGGAGGCCGCCATCGCGGCGCGGCAGGCGCATCGCAGCGCGGCGGATGCCTTCTTTAGGAAGCCTGAGTAGCAAAAAAGCCGGCGGGGTCGCCCCCGCCGGCCGGTCAGAGCCTGTCTGCCTGAGTTAGGCAGCCTGGGCCTGCGGCGCCTGATCCTGGCTGCCCTCGTTCGTGATCACCGGGCGGCCGGGCTGCACCGGGATGCGGCGGGGCTTCAGCGCCTCGGGCACCACGCGCTTCAGCGAGAGCTGGAGCAGGCCATGCTCGAGATTCGCGCCATCGACCACGATATGGTCGGCCAGTGCGAAGCGGCGCTCGAAGGCGCGGCCGGCGATGCCGCGATGCAGGTAGCTGCGGCCTTCCTCGGCCTGCGGGGCGCGGCCGGCGACGGTCAGCACATTGTCCCGTGCCACGATCTCGAGGTCGTCCGGGCCGAAGCCGGCGACGGCCATGGTCAGGACGTAGCTGTCCTCACCGAGCTTCTCGATGTTGTACGGGGGATAGCCCTGCGGATCCTGCGAGGCACGCGCGGTCTCGAGCGTGCGGGCCAGCCGGTCGAAGCCGATGGCGGTGCGGAGCAGCGGGGCGAAATCGAGGGTGTTCATACGCGGAACCTCCTTGAGGGAAGCAAGGTCCTGGTTGAGCCGGCGGCTCCTGCCCCCATCGGCCCCGTCCGGGCGCCGCGGATGGCGGTGAACCGCGCCAGAAGCCCCATTCGGGCGCCCCTGACAACGCTGAAATTAGCAAACGCCGCCCCCCCGTTCAAGGGGGCAGCGTTGCCGGAAAGCGCAGGTCCCGAAGCGGCGCGGACTACTTCTTGCGGGCGCCGATGCCGGCGAATTTCTTGTTGAACTTGGCGACTTGGCCGCCGGTATCCATCACGCGCTGCACGCCGGTCCAGGCCGGGTGCGACTTCGGATCGATGTCGAGGCGGATGGTATCGCCTTCCTTCCCGTAGCAGGACCGCGTCGTATAGGTGGTCCCATCGGTCATGACGATGGTGATGTCGTGGTAGTCGGGATGGATATCGGGCTTCATGGCGCGCTCGCGGAAGGGGGCGCAGCCGATACCGACCGGCCGCGGGAAGCGGGGCGTATAAGGGAAGGCGAGGGACGGCGCAACCTCATCGCCGCCCATGCCGCCCGCCGCGGAAATGTCCGCCGCCATGGAAGCCTCCAGGGAAACCCCGGTGGAAGCCGCCACGGCCGAAATGCCCCCCGCGGTAGTGGCCCCGATGGCCGCCCCACCAGTAGCCGCGGCGGATGCCGATCCCAAGGCCGACCGCGGGGCCACCCCAGGCCCAGGGATAGGGGTCGTAATAGGCATAGGTCTCCGGCGGCGACACCCAGGGAAGCTGCTCCGGGCCCCAGGGCGGCCCGTGCTCCCATTCATGCGCGGCAACGACCTCGGGATTGGGCAGGGAGGTGGTGCTCCGGCTGGCGCATCCCGCCAGGCCGACCAGCAGCGACAGCGCCAGGGCCGCGTGTTTCAGGACCATGGGGCAGTATATGGGGAGGGCCTCATGCCGGCGCCATTTCCCCGCGCTCGATCACAAAGGTCGCCTGTACGAGGGACCGCAGCAGCTCCGGATTGCTCTCGGTGATGAGGATGGCGACATCGGGCAGGGCCTGGCGCAGCCGGGCCAGCGCCTCGGCGTAGCGGAGGGCAAGCGCCGGGGCGAGGCCCTGGAAGGGCTCGTCCAGCAGCACCGCCCGGGTGCCGACCATCAGCGCCCGGCCGAGCGCCACCATCTTCCCCTGGCCGCCCGAGAGGCCCGCGGCGCGGCGCGGCGCGAGGTCGCGCAGTTCCGGCAGGAGGGTGAAGACCGCCTCCAGCCGCCGCGCCGTCTCGGCCGCGGGCAGGCGGAGCACCTGGGCCGGCAGCAGCATGTTCTCCCGCACCGAGAAACTGCCGAAGAGCCGCCGCTCCTCCGGCGCATAGCCGATGCCGAGGCGGGCGCGGTGATGGGCCGGCACCGCGGTCACCTCCTGCCCATCGATGGCGATGCGGCCTGCGCGGGCGGGCACCAGGCCCATCAGGGTGCGAAGGGTCGTCGTCTTGCCGGCACCGTTGCGGCCGATCAGCGCCACGCGGCCGCCGGGCGGGACCGCCAGCGAGACGCCGCGCAGGACGGGGATGCCGGCGATGTCGGCGGAGACGCCGGAAAGCTCAAGCATCGGCCGCGATCCCGATCACCTCGCGCCGCACCTTCGGGTCCGCCAGCACCTCGCCGGGCGGGCCGAGGGCGGCGATGCGGCCCTGGCTCCACACCGCCACGCGGTCGGCGAAGCGGGCGACCACGTCCATGTCGTGCTCGACGAAGACGGCGGTGACGCCGGTGCTGCGCAGCACCCGGACCAGCGTCTCGACGATCGCCATCTTCTCGGCCGCGGCGACGCCACTGGTGGGCTCGTCCATCAGCAGCAGGCTCGGCTCGAGCGCGACGGCCATGGCGATGTCGGCCAGCTTGCGGGCGCCCTCGTTCAGCGCATCGGCCCGGGACGAGGCCACGGCGCGGAGGCCGAAGCGGTCCAGCAGGTCCATCGCCTCGTCGCGCCAGCGCGGGCGGAGCAGAGGAGTGAGGGGGGACCAGATCCCCCGCCGCGCGGCGATGGCGAGTGCAGCATTCTCGAGCACCGTATGCTCGGAGAAGAGCTGGGGCAGCTGGAAGCTGCGGCCGACGCCGCGCTTGACGATGGCACGCGGCGAGAGGCCGAGGATCGGCCTGCCGTCGAACTCGATCCGCCCGGCCTGGGGGCGGAGATAGCCGGTCGTCATGTTGATGAAGGTGGTCTTGCCGGCGCCGTTCGGCCCGATGATGGCAAGGAACTCGCCATGCCGGACATCGAGGTCGATGCCGTCCGCCGCCTTGACGCCGCCGAAGGCGAGGCGGAGGCCCTTCGCGGAAAGAAGCACCTCGCTCATGTCCGCCACCGCCGCGACAGCAGGCCCCAGACGCCGCCCGGGGCGAAGAGGATGACGAGCAGCAGCACCGCGCCGAGGATCATCTGCCAGGCCTCGGCGACGGCCGCCGCGGCGTAGACCCGGACCAGCTCGAAGGCCACCGAGCCGAGGAAAGGGCCGAGCGCGCTCCCCGCCCCGCCGAGGATGGCGATGAAGACCAGCTCGCCCGAGGAGGTCCAGTAGGCGATCTGCGGCGTGACGTGGCGCGTCGTCATGGCGATGAGCGCGCCGCCCACGCCGCCCATCAAGGCCGAGAGCACATAGGCGAAGAGCAGGACGCGGCGCGCCGGCACGCCCATGAATTCCAGCCGCGTCTCCCGCGTCTTGATGCCCGCGAGCGCCCGCCCCATCGGCGAGGCGAGGTAGGACCGGACCAGCAGCCCGAAGAGGATGGCAAGCCCGAGCGCGATGCCGAAGACGATCCATTCCTGCGTGCCGCGCTCCGGCTCCGTGCCGGCGAAGCTGAGGGCGGCGACGCGGATGCCGTCCGTCCCCTTGGTGAGGGCATAGAGCTTCTCCAGCAGCGAGTAGAGCACCATGGCGAAGGCCAGGTTCAGCATGCCGAAGAAGATGTCGCGGTAGCGCACCAGGAAGAGGCCGATGACGAGGCCGACCACGGTTGCGATCAGCGCCGCCGCCGGCAGCAGCAGCAGCACCTCGTTCTCCGAGGGAGCGAGGAAGGCGACGGCATAGGCCCCGAGCGCCAGGAACATCGAATGGCCGAAGCTCACCTGCCCCGCCCGCAGCAGCAGCAGGATGCCGAGCACGGCGATGCCCTTGGCGAGCGCGATGGTGAGGACGAATTTCAGCCAGGGCACCGCCCAGGCGCAGGCGACGAGGCCAGCGGCGCCGAGCGCGGCGAGCAGGCTCTCGCGCCTCATACCCGCCTTGTCTCGATCACGCCGAAAAGCCCCTGCGGCCGGACCAGCAGCACCGCCACCATGATGAGATAGGGCACCACCACCTCGAATTCCGGAGCGAAGTAGACGGCGATGCTGCGGCCGAGGCCGATCAGCAGCGCGGTCAGCGCCGCGCCCTCGATCTGGCCGAGCCCGGCCGTCGCCACCACGGCGAAGGACAGCACGATGGTCTGCGCCCCGATGCCCGGCACCAGCGCCGTGGTCGGCGAGGCGAGCGCCCCGCCGAGCGCCGCCAGCCCCGCGCCGAAGCTGAAGGTCAGCAGGGTGATCCGCGCGGCGTCGATGCCCATGGCCGTCGCCGCCTCCTTGTCCGTCGTCACCGCGACGATGACGCGGCCGGTCAGCGTCCGCCGCAGGAACCAGGCGAGGCCGATCAGCGTCGCCAGCGCGATCCCGGGGATGACGAAGAGCTGGTAGGCGGTGAAGGGGATGACATCCTCGCCGAAGGGGATGTCGACGGTGCCGAGGAATTTCAGCGGCGCATCCTGCGAGACCGGCTGCACGCCCCAGACCAGCTTCTGCACATCCTCGAGGATCATGAAGAGGGCGAAGGTGACGAGGAGCTGCAGCACATCTTCATGCCCGTAGATGCGGCGCAGCAGCAGCCGCTCGATCAGCGGGCCGAGCACGGCGCCGACCGCAACCGCCGCCAGCACGAGCGCCGCATAGCCCGCCCAGGCGGGCAGGCCCTGCGCCGCGAAGAACAGGCCGATCGAGGCCGCCGTATAGGCGCCGATGGCGAAGAGGCTGCCATGGGCGACGTTGACGATGCGCAGCACGCCGAAGACGAGGTTCAGTCCGACGGCCACCATGAAGACCAGCGCCGCATTGGCGAGGCCATCCAGCAGCGCGAGGCCGAGGAGCAGGCTGTTCTCGGCGAGCCAGTCCCCCATCACCCGGCGATCGGCGCCGGGATCTTGGCGAGGAATTCGGGCGTCAGCGTCTTCAGCCAGTCGACGCTCTTCTGCCCGACCGGCGTCGAGACCATGGCGGCGGGGAAGAGGATCATGTCCTTCGGCACCGCGAAGGGATAGGTCTGGTTGAAGCTGCTGAGGCCGACGATCTGGTCCTCCAGCCCCTGGCCGTCCTCGCGCAACGCTATGCTGGAGGTCGGCGTGTCGAAGGTGAGGCCACGGAAGGCCGCCGCCAGCTCCTGGTCATTCGGCCAGCCGCCGCCCTTGGCCGCGATGGCCTTGGCATAGGCCGCCTGCGTGGCCGAGATGGCCTGCGCCATGTGGTGGCAGGGATAGATCGGGTACTCGTTGTACTTCGCCCGGTAGGCATCGACGAAGCGCTTCAGCCGCGCCGGGTCCTTGGGCGAAGGGTGGTTGTTCCAGTGGTCGCCGCGGGTGCCGATGATATGCCCGGCCGGCATGGTGCGGCCGAGGGTTGGCAGGGAGGGTTCGCTGACCGGCAGCACGAAGGTCGAGCGGTCGAAGAGCCGCCGCTCGGCGGCTTGCCGGACGAGGGTGACGAGGTCACCGCCCCAACTGGTCGAGAGGATCACGTCGGGCCGCGCCGCGAGCAGCCGCGTCACCTCCGTGCTGTAGTCGGTGGCGCCGAAGCGGGGGAACATCTCCGCCACCACCCGGACGCCGGGCTTGAGGACGTCCATCGCCGTCTTCCACAGCTCCCAGCTGTCGCGGCCCCAGGCGTAATCCTGGTTGATCACCGCCAGCGTCCGGAAGTCCGGCTTGTGCTTCAGGAGATAGAGCAGCGGCGCCAGCACCTCCGGCGTGCCGTAGCCCTGGGTGCGGAAGGCATAGGGGTGCGGACCTTCCTCGAAGATGCGCTGGGTACCGCAATCCCAGAGGATCGTCGTCTTCTTCATCTCGTCCGAGAGCGGCGTGCAGGCGAGGCAGGAGCCGGAGGAGATGGAGGCAAAGATGAGCTGCACGCCCTCGTTCTGGATGAGGCGGCGGTATTCACCGACGAGGTGGTCCGTCCCCGGCGCCTCGTCGACGAAGATCGGCCGCACGGGCACGCCGCCGATGCCGCCTGCCTTATTCAGCTCCTCGAAGAGCAGCTCCCCCGCCTGCTTCGCCGGCACGCCGAAGACGCTGGCCGAGCCGGAAAGGAAGGTCGTGATGCCGATCCGCAGCTCGCTCGGCTTGCCTTGCGCCTTCGCGCCGCGGCCAGCGAAGAGCAGGCTTCCGGCGGTGGCGCCGGCGCCGAGCATGGCGGTGCGGCGGGTGACGGCCTCGGTCATGGCGGACGGATCCTCTCCCAGGGACGCCCGGTGTGTCCCGGGTTCGATGCGCGAGCATGCCGGGCCGCGGCGCGGGAGGGAAGGGGGCGGCGGGCGGTTTCCGCGCTGCCGGGGATGGCCTAGCATCCTCGTGTGAACATCCTTTCGATCCAGTCCTGGGTGGCCTATGGCCATGTCGGCAATGCCAGCGCCGCCTTTCCGCTGCAGCGGCTGGGGGCGGAGGTCTGGGCGATCAACACGGTGCAGTTCTCGAACCATCCGGGGCATGGCGCGTTCCGCGGCTCGGTCTTCCCGGCGAGCCTGATCCGCGACTGCGTCCAGGGCATCGAGGAGCGCGGCGTCCTCCCCGCCTGCGATGCCGTGCTCTCCGGCTATATCGGCGATGCGGAGACGGGGGAGGCGGTGCTCGATGCGGTCGGCCGGGTGAAGGCGGCCAATCCGGCGGCACTCTATTGCTGCGACCCGGTGATCGGCGACGATGGCCGCGTCTATGTCCGCCCGGGCATCGCCGAGCTGCTGCGCGACCGCGCCCTGCCGCTCGCCGACCTCGCCACGCCGAACCAGTTCGAGCTGGAATGGCTCACCGGCGGCGCGGTCCGCACGCTGGCAGCGGCGAAGGCGGCAGTCACGGCGCTGCAGGCCCGCGGGCCGCGCTGCGTCATGGTGACGAGCCTCCGCACCGAGGAGACGCCGGCGGATGCCGTCGACCTGCTGGTGGGCGAGGGCGGGCGGTTCTGGCGGCTCAGGACCCCGCGGCTCGCCCAGGCCTTCAACGGGGCCGGGGATGCGATCGCGGCGCTCTTCCTCTTCCACCGGCTGCGCGGCGAGGCGGCGGGCGCGATGGCCGCCGCCGCCTCCTCCATCCACGGGCTGCTGCGGCGGACGATGGAAGCCGGCTCGCGCGAGCTGCTCACCGTCGCGGCGCAGGAGGAATTCGTGAGCCCGACCATCTGGTTCGAGCCCGAGGGCGTCTAGGGCCCTAGCCGATGCCGGCGAGCAGCTCGACGACCTTCTCAGGCGTCGGGATCTCGACGTCGTGCGGCACGGGCAGCTCGCGGTAGGTCCAGCCCGGCTTGGCCCGCGCCCGCTGCCGGCTCGGCTCGATCGAGGCGAGGGCGGGGTTGGTATAGGCCACATAGGTCACCGGCAGGCCGGCGCCGGCGGGCTTCATGAGCTCCACCGGGCTCTCATAGGTGCCGATCGGGTGCGGCCGCAACCGGCGCAGGAACCAGTCCTTGCCCGGCCCGGCCGGGATCGGGAAGGCGTCGGGCCCCGGCACGGGGAGCGAGACGCCGCCGCCCTGCTCGCGCGCCACCTGCCGGCGCTGGTCCGCCATGCCGGTGGGCAGGATGGTGAAGGCGGTGTCGCCATCCTCCGGGATCAGCGCATCGAGATAGACGACGTGGCGGATGCGGTCCGTCATGCGGTCGGCGACGCCGGTCACCGCCATGCCGCCGTAGGAATGGCCGACGAGGATGATGTCGCGCAGCTCCTCCGTCTCGATGGCATTGGCGACGTCCTGGATATGCGTCTCCACGGTGATCTGCCGTGCCATCAGGTGGCTGCGGTCGCCGAGGCCGGTCTGGGTCGGGGTGATGACGGCATGGCCCATGCGGCGCAGCCCGTTGGCAACATCGCGCCAGATCCAGCCGCCGCCATAGGCGCCATGCACCAGCACATAGGTCTTGCCGCCATCCTGGGCGGCGGCCTCTTGCGTGGCGCCGACTGCCGTCGCGACGGCGATGCCGCCCAGGATGGCCCTGCGGTCCATGTGACGTTTCCTCATGCTCGCGGTGAGGCGACGGAGGCTAGGGCAAAGCCGGATGGGATGGAATCCCCCGGGCCTCAGGCCCCGATGAAGGCGGTCGCCAGCCCCGCCGCATCGCCGCGGAGGGTGAAGATGCGCGTGCCCGGCTTCCGCCCCGTCCGCAGCGGCGAGACGGGGAGGCCCGCCGCCTCCAGCCGCGCATGGCATGCGCCGACGTCCGGCACGCGCCAGGTGAGGCCCCAGAGACTGTCCGGCCCCTCGCCGATCCCATCCGCCAGCGCGTGCGAGACCTCGATCACCAGCTCGCCGCAGCGGAAGAAGAGCAGCCGCATTCCCCAATCCGGATTGCTGCGGTCGAGCCGGAGCTCGAGCCCCAGCCGGCCGCCGAACAGGGCGAGCGTCCGCTCCGGGTCGGTGCTGCGGATGACGGCGTGGTCGAGCCGGATGGCGGAGGCCAGGCCTCCGCCCGCCCGCGCCGCGGCCAGCATGAGGTGCAGGCCACGGGCGGCGGCGGGATCGAGCGGGATCGGCGCCTCTTGCCGTTCCGGCATGGCGGGCAGGCCGCGGCGCTCAAGCAGGCGGAGGGCGCCCTCCGGCTCCGCCACGGCGAAGGCAAGGCCCGTCCGCCCCTCGGTCAGCACCAGCGCCGCATTGGCCAGCTCGAAGCGCGCCCAGCCCTCGCCACGCGTGGCGGCGGGTTGCTCGAACAGCACCTCGTAGGTGGCGATCGCGGCATCGAGCCGGGGCACCGCCACCGCCACATGGTCGAGGCCGAGGATCGACCCGGTGCTCCCCGCCACCGGCATCTAACTGCGGACCAGCGGGCAGCCGCCATCGGCGAGCGGCCGCATCGCCTGCTCCGCCTCGATGGTGCCGGCGAGGCGGTAGAGGTCCCATTCGGTCCGCACCTCGGCGGGCGCCTTCACCTCGAAGAGATAGACAGGGTGGATCTTGCGGCCGTCCTCCCGCACCCGGCCGGGGCCGAGGCAGTCGTCGTCGGTCGGCATCGCCTTCATGCGCTCGATGGCGGCACGGCCGGAGGCCTTGGCCTCCTTTAGGCCCATGTCGGCAGCGGCCTTCAGGTAGTGGATGACGGCCGAATAGGCGCCGGCATGGTTGGTGCTCGGGTAGATGTTCGTCGGCATCTTCGGCAGCACTCGCCGGGTGAAGGCGCGGGTACGGTCGTTGAGGTCCCAATAGAAGGGCTCGGTCAGCAGCAGGCCCTGCGCCGCCTCGGCCCCCATGGCGCGGACATCGCCAAGCAGGCAGAGCAGACCGACCAGCTTCATCCGTCGCGTCAGGCCGAATTCATGCGCCTGCTTCACGCAATTGACGGTGTCCGTCCCGGCATTGGCGAGGCCGAGCACCTTGGCGCGCGAGGCCTGGGCCTGCAGGAGGAAGGAGGAGTAGTCGGCTGTCTGCGGAAAGGGATAGCGCGACTGGCCGAGCACGCGGCCCCCGGCCGCCTCGACGGCGCGTGCCGTGTCGCGCTGCAGCGCGTGGCCGAAGGCGTAATCGGCGGTGAGGAAGAACCAGCTGTCGCCCCCGGCGCGGACCGCCGCGGTGCCGGCGCCATGGGCCAGCATCCAGGTGTCGTAGGTCCAATGGACGTGGTTCGGGCTGCAGCGCGGGCCGTGCAGGTCGGCGGTCGCCGGGCCGGTGGCGAGGAAGACCTTGTCCTTCTCCCGCGCCAGGTCGGCGACGGCGAGGGCGATGGCCGAGTTGTTCACCTCAAGGATCGCATCCACCCCGTCGCGGTCGTACCACTGCCGGGCGATGGCGGCGCCGACATCGGGCTTGTGCTGGTGGTCGGCATGCAGCACCTCGACGGAGACCGGCAGGCCGGCATCCGCGATCGCCTGGCGCACGCAGGCCATTGTGCCGAGGCCGGAGAGGTCGCGATAGGGCCCGGACAAATCACCGAGGATGCCGAGCCGCAGCACCGGCCCCGACTGCGCCCGGGCCGCACCGGCCCCGGCCAGCACGCCGCAGGCCGCCAGGAATTCCCGCCTTGTGTTGAGCATCGCCGCGTTTCTCTCCCGATCCTTGGCCGACAGCCTTGCGCCTGCCGGCGGGAGACGCAATGGGCCCCCCTCAGCCGGGGCGGAAACCCTCCATCACCCGCAGCATGTCGGGCCGGAGCGCGGCCCATTCCGCCACGGGCGCCGAGGCGATCAGCAGGAAGCTCCGCTCCTGCCCGTAGAGGCAGACGGCGCGGACCATCACCGCCTGCCGGCTGCCGATGCCCATGGCCTCGGTCTCGATGGCGGCGCCGGGCAGGCCGGCAAGCTGCACGCGCTCCTCCGCCGGGAGGGCGCCGAAGTGGAAGGGGCGGAAGGCGCGCAGCATCGCTGCCAGATGGCCGGGGCGGCGCGCCGGCGGCACCGGGCGCTGCACGCGGATCAGCACCATCCCCGTCTCCGGCGCCTCGCGGCTGGGGGCGCGGTCGCGCAGGATGGTCCAGCCGAGGACGCGGCCGCTGAGATGCAGGTGCTCGCCCTCCGTGACCTGGAAGGGCAGGGCGGCGGCGAGAAGAAGATGGCGTCGGTGCATGGCTATGGGCCCAAGCCTAGCCTTGGGCCCATTCGTTGCCCATCATGCCCGCCATCACCGGGAGATGATGGATGAAAGCCCTGCTGCGCGCCGCCGCCCTGCTGGCCGGCCTTGCCCCTCTCCTCGCCGAGGCGCAGCCTCAGAGCGCCGGGCCGACGCTGTCCGCGGTGCGGCAGCGGGACCTCCTGGTCTGCGGCACCTCGACGGGCGCCGCCGGCTTCTCCCTGCCCGACAGCCGCGGCGAGTATCGCGGCCTCGACAACGACCTCTGCCGGGCGCTGGCCGGGGCGGTGCTCGGCGATGCCGCCAAGATCCGTTGGGTGCCGCTGACCACCACGGCGCGGCTGCCGGCGCTGCAATCGGGCCAGGTCGACGTGCTGATCCGCACCGTCACCTGGACCCAGTCGCGCGACACGGCGAACGGGCTGAACTTCACCGGCGTCAGCTTCTTTGACGGCCAGGGCTTCCTGCTGCGGACCTCGCTCGGGCTGAAATCGGCGCTGGAGCTGGGCGGCGCCTCCATCTGCGTCGTCGCCGGCAGCACCAACGAGCTCAACCTCACCGACTGGGCGCGCACCAACCGGATCGACTACCGCCCCGTCGTCTTCGAGCAGAATGACGAGGCGCGGCGCAGCTACCTCGCCGGGCGGTGCGACGCCTACAGCACGGATGCGAGCCAGCTCGCCGGGCTGCGCGCCTCATTCCCGAACCCGGAGGAGCACGTAATCCTCCCCGAGATCATCAGCAAGGAGCCGCATTCACCGGTGGTTCGCCATGGCGACGACCAGTGGTTCGACATCGTCCGCTGGACCTTCTTCGCCCTGCTGACGGCGGAGGAGCTCGGCATCACCCAGGCCAATATCGACCGTTTCCTCGACAGCCAGAATCCGGAGGTGCGCCGCCTGCTCGGCCTCGTCGGCGACCATGGGCCGCTGATGGGGCTGGACCGGCGCTGGGCCTACTGGGCGATCAAGGCGGCAGGGAATTACGGCGAGATCTTCGAGCGCAACCTCGGCATGGGCAGCCCGATCGGGTTGCGGCGCGGGCTGAACGACCTCTGGACCCGCGGCGGGCTGATGTACGCGCCGCCGATCCGGTAGTCAGGGCCCGGGCACTGGCGGCGCCATCAGCCAAGCGGTCGCCGGGAAGGCGAGGGTGGCGATCACCGTCGAGAAGAGCACGACGGCCGAGACCTCCTCCGTCGCCGCCTGGTTGCGCTGGGCGAGGACGAAGGCGTTGGTCGCGGTCGGCATCGCCGCGAGCAGCACGCCGGACTGCACCCAGATCGGGGCGAGGCCCAGCGCCTGGCCCAGCACCAGCCAGACCAGCAGCGGGTAGAGCAGCAGCTTCGCCGCCACTGCCCCGCTCGCCACCGCCAGCAGCCGCCGGTCGATGCGCAGCCGGGCGAGGGTGCCGCCGAGGGCGAAGAGCGCCGTCGGCCCCGCCGCCCCGCCGAGGAAGCCGAGGAAGCGCTCCACCGCGCCCGGCAGCGGGATGGCCGCCGCGCCGAGCAGCGCCCCGCCACCGATCGCCAGCAGCACCGGGTTACGGATGAGGATGCGCCCGACGCGCCCGAGGGTGCGGAAGCCCGCGCCCGGCGCCATCAGCACCGAGCCGAGCGCCAGCACCACCGCCACCTCGGACATGATCGACATGGCGATCGGCCCCGCCCCGCGCTCGCCGAGCAGCGGCAGCAAGAGCGGCGGGCCGAGATAGCCGACATTGCCCATGGCCGCCGCCGCGCCGATCGCCGCCGCGGGGGCGCGGCGGCGGAAGGGCAGGGCGGCCGCCATCACCAGGGCGAAGACGGCCAGGCAGGCACCGAGATAGCCGAGGAAGAAGCCCGGGTCGAAGCTGCGGCCGAGCGGCTGGGCCGCCATCAGCCGCAGCAGCAGCGCCGGCAGGGCGAAGTGGAAGGAGAAATGGCCGACCGCATCGACCATGGCGGGCGAGATCGTCCCGCGCCACGCCGCCGCCCACCCGACCCCGATGACGGCGAAGATCGGCAGGCAGAGGGCGAGGAAGGCGATCACGCCGCCACCATAGCGGCAGCGGCAGGCCTGGGAAGCTTGCCCCCGCCCGGCCGCCGCGCTTCCCTGCCCGAAACAGCGGGGGGAGCGGGCGCATGGAATTCGGCATCGCCATGGCGACGGACGCCGAAAGCTGGCTGCTGGCGCAGCGGGCGGAGGAGCTCGGCTTCCGCTCCGCCTGGTTCTACGACACGCAGATGCTGAGCGCCGACCCCTTCGTCGCCATGGGCGCGGCGGCGGTGAAGACCAGCCGCATCCGGCTCGGCACCGGGGTGCTGATCCCCTCCAACCGCATCGCGCCGGTCACGGCCAATGCCTTCGCCTCGCTGAACAAGCTGGCGCCTGGGCGGGTCGACATGGGCCTCGGCACGGGCTTCACCGGGCGGCGGGCGATGGGGCTCGGCGCGATGAGGCTCAAGGAGTTCGAGGAGTATGTCCGGGTGATGCTCGCCCTCCTCGCCGAGGAGACGGTGGAGGCGGAGATCGAGGGGCAGCGGCGGAAGATCCGGCTGCTCAACCCCGATCTCGGCCTGATCGACACCAGGACGCCGATGCGCCTCCACCTCGCCGCCGCCGGGCCACGCGCCCGGGCGCTGACGGCGCGGCTCGGGGCGGGGTGGATCAACTTCTTCTCCGACGTCCCGGCCGCCGTCGCCATGCTGGGAGAAATGCAGCAGGCCTGGGCGGCGGCTGGCCAGGCCGGGGGCGACCTGCAGGCGACGGCCTTCGTCCTCGGCTGCGTGTTGGCGGAGGGCGAGCCAGCCGACAGCGCCCGCGCCGTGGTCCAGGCCGGGCCGCGTGCCGCCGTGCTGCTGCACCGGGCGGCGGATGAGGTGCTCTCCGGCCTGCCCAACATCACCCCGGTCCCGGAGAGCTGCCGCGCGGCCGTCGAGGGCTATGTGGCGCTCGCCCGGAGTTTCGAGCCGAAAGACGCGCCCTGGCTGCAGAACCACCGGGGGCACCTAATGTTCATCAAGCCCGAGGAGCGGCCCTTCGTCACCGCGGAGATGATCCGCATCAGCAGCTTCACCGCGACCGAGGCGGAGCTGAAGCGCCGCATCGGCGACCTCAGGGATGCCGGCTACACCGAGTTCACCGTCCAGATCGTCCCCGGCCAGGAGGCGGCGATCGAGGACTGGGCGCGGATCATGCGGGCTTTTCGCTGAGCGCTGCCTCCACGGCCGCCGCGGTGCGGAACAGCGCCGCATCCGCCATGGTCTCGCCGGTCAGCATCAGCCCGACCGGCGCCTCGCCAGGGCGATGGATCGGCAGGCTAATGCTGCAGCGGTCGAGGAAATTACCGACCGCCGTGTTCCGCAGCAGCAGCAGGTTGATGCGGTTGTACTCCGCCTCCTGCTCCACCTCGGCCAGCGCCGGGGGGATGATGGGGCAGGTCAGCGTCACCACCGCGTCGAACTCGGCGGTGCGGCGGGCGATGGCGGCTGAGAGCCGGGCGCGGGCGGCGACCAGGTCGATATAGTCGGCGGCGCCCATCCGCTCGCCGCGCCGGATGCGGGCGAGGATGCGCGGGTCGTACTGGCTGGCCTTCTCGGCGATCAGGGCGCGGTGCCAGGCCCAGGCCTCGCTGGCCGCGAAGCCGCCCGTCGCATTCACCGCCGGCAGTTCGGCAAGCTCCGGGATGTCGACCATCTCGATCCGCACTCCGGCGGCGGAGAGGCGGGCGAGGGCGCGCTGGAAGGCGTTGCCCACCACTGTGTCCAATCCATCGGTGAGGAAGGTGCCCCGCGGCAGGCCGAGGCGAAGCCCGGCCACCGGTCGTGCTTGCAGCGGCTGCGGGTTCTCCCCGCCGCTGATGATGGCATCGAGCAGATGGCAGCAGGCGACGCTCCGCGCCAGCGGCCCGACCGAATCGAGCGAGGGAGACAGCGGCAGCACGCCCGCGATAGGCACCCGCCGCGCCGTCGGCTTGTAGCCGACCACGCCGCAGAGCGCCGCCGGCACGCGGCAGGAGCCGCCGGTATCCGTCCCCAGCCCGCCGAAGCCCATATGATCCGCCGCCGCCACGCCGGCACCGGAGGAGGAGCCGCCCGGCAGCCGCCCCGTCGCCCGGTCCCAGGGCGAGCGCGGCGTGCCGTGATGCGGGTTCACCCCGAGGCCGGAGAAGGCGAACTCCACCATGTTGGTCCGGCCGATGACGACGAAGCCCATCCGCCGGAGCCGTGCCACCACCGGCGCGTCCTGCGCCGCCGCAGGCGCGTCCTTCAGCACGACGGAGCCGGCCGGGGTCGGGTGCCCGCGCTCGTCGAAGAGGTCCTTCACCGTGATGGGGATGCCGGCCCAGGGGCTCGGCGCACGGCCGGCACGACGCAGCGCGTCGATGGCGCGGGCCTCGGCGCGGGCGGCCGCGGCATGGACGGCGGTGAAGGTCCGGCGGCCCTCGCCGCCCGGGTCGGCGATGCGGTCGAGCGCGGCCTCGACCAGGGCCTCGGCGGAGATGCGGCCGCTGGCGAGGGCGGCCGCGGCATCGGCGATGTGCTGCATGGGCGGGATGCTGGCCAGGATCACCGGCCGCGGCAAGCCCGCTATGAATTAGTCCCGGTCGTTGGCGGCGGGAACCCGTTCGACCTCTTCCATCGCCAGCGGGAAGAGCAGGACGCCCAGCATCCAACCCTCGAGCAGATGGAACTCGGTTTCGCTTTCGTTCTCGTCGTCAGCCACGGATGTTGCCTTTCGCTGACGGGACCCTACCGACCACTCGTTGAGACATCGATACACGCTTCAGTGAATTTCCGGCTCCGGCGTCGGCGCGCCGTGTTCGAGGAAGTCGAAGTCGCAGCCTTCGTCCGCCTGGCGGACATGGTCGAGGTAGAGCGAGGTCCAGCCTCGGGTGTAGCGGCGGGGCGGCGGCGTCCAGGCGGCGCGGCGCCGCTCCAGCTCCGGCGGCTCCACCAGCAGGTCGAGGCTGCGGCCCGGCACGTCGAGGCGGATGAGGTCGCCGCTGCGGACCAGCGCCAGCGGCCCGCCGACATGGGATTCGGGGGCGACATGGAGGATGCAGGTGCCGTAGCTGGTGCCGGACATGCGCGCATCGGAGAGGCGGACCATGTCCCGCACCCCCTGCTGCAGCAGCTTTCGGGGGATCGGCATCATCCCCCATTCCGGCATGCCGGGACCGCCCTGGGGGCCGGCCTGGCGCAGCACCAGCACGCTGTCCGGCGTGACCTCGAGCGCCGGGTCGTCCAGCCGGGCATTCATGTCGTTGTAGTCCTCGAAGACCACGGCCTTGCCGGTATGGCGCAGCAGGCGGGGATCGGCCGCGCTGGTCTTGATGACGGCGCCGCGCGGGGCGAGCGACCCGCGCAGGATGGCCACGCCGCCTTCCGGCTGCAGCGGCCGCTCGACGGGGCGGATGATGTCCTCGTTGTAGCACTCGGCGCCCTTGAGGTTCTCGCCGAGCGTCGCGCCGGTGACGGTCCGCGCCGAGAGATCGAGGTAAGCGGCGAGCCGGGCCAGGAAGGCCCGTGCCCCGCCGGCATAGTAGAAATCCTCCATCAGCCAGGTGTCGCCATTCGGCCGGAGATTGGCGATGAGCGGCGTGCGCCGGCTGATGGCGTCGAACCGGTCGAGGTCGAGCTGGAAGCCGCCGCGCCGCGCCATGGCGATGAGGTGCGGGATGGCATTGGTCGAGCCGCCGAAGCCCATCGTTGCCGTCACCGCATTGTCGATGCTCGCCTGGGTGAGGAGGCTGGAGGGCGTCGCATCCTCCCAGACCATCTCGACGATGCGGCGCCCGGCCGCCGTCGCCATGCGCGGATGGGCGGAATCCGCCGCCGGGATGGAGGAGGCGCCGGGGAGGGCGAGGCCCATCGCCTCCACCGCCAGCATCATCGTCGCGGCCGTGCCCGCGGTCATGCAGGTGCCGAAGCTGCGGGCGATGCCGCTCTCCATGTCCTTCCACTGCGCCTGGGTGATGTTCCCGGCGCGCAGCTCGGCATTGTACTTCCAGACATCGCTGCCGCTGCCGAGCTTCCTGCCCTGCCAGTTGCCCGACAGCATCGGCCCGGCGGGGACGAAGATGCAGGGCAGGCCGGCGGAGAGCGCGCCCATCACAAGCGCCGGTGGCGTCTTGTCGCAGCCGCCCATCAGTACCAGCCCGTCGCAGGGATGGCTGCGCGCCAGCTCCTCGGTCTCCATCGCCAGGAAGTTGCGATAGAGCATGCTCGTCGGCTTCTGGTACTGTTCCGTCACCGGATGCGCCGGCAGCTCCACCGGGAAGCCGCCGGCCTGCCACACGCCGCGCTTTACCTCCTCCGCCCGCGTGCGGAAATGCGCATGGCAGACGCTGAGGTCGGACCAGGTGTTGATGATGCCGATCACCGGCTTACCGCGGAAATCCCCCTCGGCCAGCCCGGTCTGCAACAGGCGGGAGCGGTGGCCGAAGGCGCGGAGGTCGTCCACCCCGAACCAGCGGTGGCTGCGCAACTCCTCGGGCCGCTTGCGGGGCATGGCATTTCCCTGATGGCAATGACTTCCGGCGCACCCTGCCAGCTGCTATAGCAGTTGTCCATGTCCGCCAGCCCCATCCCGGTCGTCCCGCTTGCCGAGGAGGAGACGCTCTCGCTCGGCGAGCGCGCCTACCGGCGCCTGCGCGACGGCATCGTCCAGGGCACGCTGCGGCCGGGCAGCCGCATCTCCGAGCGCGGCATGGCCCATGCCCTGGGCATCTCCGCCCAGCCGGTGCGGGAGGCGCTGCGGCGGCTGGAGCAGGACGGCATGGTCGTCACCCTGCCGCGGCGCGGCACGGTGGTGGCCGAGATCGGGCCGGAGCGGCTGGCCGAGCTCGGCCGCATCCGCGCGGCGCTCGAGGGGGTGGCGGCGGCGCTGGCGGCCGAGCGGATGTCGGGCGAGGACCTGGCGGAGCTTGCAACGATCGTCCGCGGGATGCGCAGCGCGACGGCGGCCGCCGACACCGAGGCGCTGGCGGAGCTGAACGAGCGCTTCCATGCCATCCTGCAGGGCGCGACCGGCAACCTCTTCCTGGTGAAGTCGCTCGAGGCGCTGAGGGCCTATGACGACCTCGGCCGGCTTCGCGCTCTCGGCAGCACGCCGAAGGACATGCCGAAGGCGCTGCGCGAGCATGCCGGCATCCTCGCCGCGCTCCGCGCCCGCGATCCGGCGCTGGCCGAGGCGCGGATGCGGCATCACGTCCTCCGCTCGCTCACCACCAACGGCGTCCTTGCGCCGGCCCGCCAGGGCCGTTGACTTCCCGCGCGGGCGGGGCGCAGACTGCTATCTGCTATTGCAGTAGGCCGGGCGGCGGAGATCGCCCCGCTGGAGGAGGGATCCATGGAGAGCGTCACCATCCGCCGCCGGCTCATGCTCGGCGTTGCCCTTGCCGCCCCCTGGATCGGCGGCCGTGCCCAGGCCCAGGGCGTCACCCTCCGTGCCGCCGATGTCCATCCCGATGGCTACCCGACCATCGAGGGCGTGAAGTACATGGGCAAGCTCATCGAGGAGCGGACCGGCGGGCGCATCCGGATCCAGATGTTCCATTCCCGCCAGCTCGGCGACGAGAAGGACACGCTGGAGCAGACCCGCTTCGGCGTCATCGACATCACCCGCGTCAACACCGCGCCGCTGAACAACCTGGTGCCGGAGACGCTGGTGGCCGGCCTGCCCTTCCTGTTCCGCGACACCGCGCATATGCAGCAGGTGATGGACGGGCCGATCGGCGAGGATATCGGCAAGGCGACCCTGCCGCATGGCCTCGTCACCCTCGGCTACTACGATGCCGGCGCGCGGAGCTTCTACACCCGCAGCCGGCCGGCGCGGACCCCGGAGGAGATGAAGGGCCTCAAGATCCGCGTCCAGCAATCCGACATGTGGGTGGCGATGATGCGGGCCTTCGGCGCCAATGCGACGCCGCTGCCCTATGGCGAGGTCTATTCCGCCCTGCAGACCGGCGTCGTCGACGGCGCCGAGAATAATTTCCCCTCCTATCTCACCGCCCGGCATTTCGAGGTGGCGAAGCAATATGCGCTGACCGAGCACAGCCTGACGCCCGAGATCGTGGCGATGAGCAAGCGCAGCTTCGACCGCATCGCCAGGCCCGACCAGGAGATCATCCGCCAGGCGGCGAAGGAGAGCGTGCCGCATATGCGCACGCTCTGGGTGAAGATGGAGGAGGAGGCCCGCAAGCAGGTCGAGGCCGGCGGTGCGACGGTGGTGCAGGCCGACAAGGCAGCCTTCGCCAAGCTCGTGCAGCCCGTCTACGACCAGTTCGTGCGCGACGCCAAGCTGAAGGCGCTCGTCGACCGCATCCGCGCGGCGTGAGCGGGATGCAGTCGCTGCATCGCGGCCTCGCCTCGGCCTTCGAGCTCCTGACGCGGGCGGCGATCCTCGTCGCCGGCATCGCCATGGTGGCAATGACGGCGGTGGTCGCCTGGGGCGTGTTCGGCCGCTTCGTCCTCAACGACACGCCAGCCTGGGCGGAAGCCTCGGCGCTGCTGCTGATGGGCTGGGTGATCCTCGGGGCCGCGGCGGCGGGCGTGCGCGAGGGCTTCCACATGGGCTTCGAGACGCTGCGCGACACGCTGCCGCCGGGCCTGGCGCTGGCCTGCCACATCGCCTCGGACTTGACGATCGCCGTCTTCGGCGGCGCCATGGCCTGGTACGGGAGCGACCTGGCCCTCACCGTCTGGGACGCGACTCTGCCGACGCTCGGCCTGCCGGGCACGGTCGAGTACCTGCCGATCACCATCGGCGGCCTGCTGATGGCGCTGTTCGGGCTGGAGCGGCTGGTGGCGCGGCTGGCAACGGGCCAGGCGCCGGTCGGCATCCCGGCCGATACCGTCCTGACCGACAGTTAGGGGACCGGCACAGTGGAACTCACCCTGCTGCTCGGCAGCTTCACGCTGCTGCTGCTGATCGGCGTGCCGGTCGCCTTCTGCCTCGGCGCCGCGGCCTTCGCCACCGTGCTCTACATGGACCTGCCACCCATCGTGGTGTTCCAGCAGCTCGCCTCCGGCATGAACGTCTTCTCCATGCTGGCGATCCCCTTCTTCATCTTCGCCGGCGATCTGATGATGCGCGGCCAGATCGCCGACCGGCTGGTGGCGCTGGCGGCCGCCATGGTCGGGCATCTGCGCGGCGGGCTCGGGCAGGTGAACATCGTGGCCGCGACGCTGTTCGGCGGCGTCTCCGGCTCGGCCGTCGCCGATGCCAGCGCGGTCGGCGGGGTGATGATCCCGCAGATGAAAGCGCGAGGCTATGCGCCGGACTATGCCGTCAACATCACCGCCAATGCCGCGCTGATCGACCTGCTGATCCCGCCCAGCCACAACATGATCCTCTATGTCATCGCCGCCGGCGGGGCGATCAGCGTGGCGGACCTCTTCACCGCCGGCATCGTGCCCGGCCTCGTGATGATGCTGTCGCTGATGGTCGTCGCCTGGCTGGTCGCGGTGAAGCGCGGCTATCCGCGCGAGGCCTTTCCCGGCTGGGCGATCCTGCTGCGGCTTACCTTCAACGCCATCCCCGGGCTGATGCTGATCGTCATCATCTTCGCCGGCGTCCGCAGCGGCGTCTTCACCGCGACGGAGAGTGCCTGCGTCGCGGTGATCTATGCGCTGCTGGTGGTGCTGCTGGTCTACCGCAGCCTGAGCTGGGAGGGTTTCGTCCACGCCGTCGGCGGGGCGGTGCGGACGACGGGCATGGTGATGCTCATCATCGGCACGGCCTCCGCCTTCGGTTGGCTAATGGCGCTGATGCAGGTTCCGGCGCAGACCGTGGCGCTGATGAAGGGCATCACCGACGACCCGTTGATGACGCTGCTGATCATCAACATCGTGCTGCTGCTGCTCGGCACCTTCATGGACATGGCGCCGCTGATCATGATCGGCACGCCGATCTTCCTGCCGGTGGTGAAGGCGATCGGGATGGACCCGGTGCAGTTCGGCATCGTGCTGATCGTCAATCTTGGCATCGGCACCATCACGCCGCCGGTCGGGCCGGTGCTCTTCGTCGCCTGCGCGGTCGGCAAGGTCTCGATGTGGGAGGCGACGAAGACCTCGGCGCCCTTCTACCTGGCGATGGTCGTGGTGCTGCTGCTAGTGACCTATGTGCCGGCGCTGAGCCTCTGGCTGCCGGCGCTGTTCAGGTAGGGAGCGCGCTCGGCACGGCATCGCCGTGCCAAAGCGCCTCCAGCAGGGCGGAGGCCGGGCCGGTGCCGAGAACAGGCGCCACCAACTCCTCGAACTTGGCCGAGAGGTCGGCGTCGGAGAGCGGAGTGTCCGGGTCGCCCTTGCGGGTCGGCTGGAAGCGCTCCAGCACCCGCCCGTTTTTCAGGGTCAGCCGCACCCTGGCGGCCCGTCGGGCGGGGTAGGCATCGGCCAGCTCGGGGTCCAGCTCCACCGTCACCCGCGGCATGATGGCGCGGATGGCAGGGTTTGCGAGGTTCTCCGGCGCGAAGGCGGCGAGGCGCACGCCGCCGAGCACCAGCAGCGCGCTCACGCAGTACTGGGTGGAGAAGCGGCATTCCTGCTCGGTCCGCGCCTCGGGCCGGTCGCAGACGGTCTTGGTCGGGCCGTAGCCGCCGACATGGATGGCGGCGACGTCGCTGGCCATGAAGCCGTGCTCCCGCCGGAGGTCATCCACCGCATCCAGCGCGGCGAAGATATGGCCGCAGCAGCCATGGCTCTTGAAGGTCATCTCGGTGATGCAGATGCGCTGTCCGAGATCGGCAAAGGCCGCCTCCCACTTGCCGGTATCCTCGCTGGTCGCGGCGGCGAAGCCTTTCGGGCCGTGCAGCACGTCCAGCGCGCCGGTCACGCCTGCCGCGGCGCCGATGGCGGCCAGCGCCCCCGCATCGGCGGCATGGCCGGGATGCAGCGGCTTCGACATCCCGTCGGAAAGGAAGGCCTGCTGCAGCCCGCCGGCGAAGGTGGCCGCCGTGGCGATGGCATGGGCCATCCGCTGCGCGTCGCAGCCGAGCACCAGCGCGGTTGCCGCCGCGGCGCCGAATGTGCCGACGGTGCCGGTGGTGTGCCAGTACCGGTAATGGCTCGGTTGCACCGCCATGCCGATGCGGCAGGACACCTCGTAGCCCGCGGTGACGGCGCGGAGCAGCATCTCCATCCCGCCGCCCTGCTGCTGCATGGCGGCAAGCGCTGGGGGGACGGTCGGGCAAGCCGGGTGGTAGCCGGCATCGCGGAAGATGTCGTCGAACTCGACGGTGTGGCTCGCCGTCGCGTTCAGCAACGCGGCATGGCGGAGCGGCCCCGGCCTGCCATCGACATAGCAGATGGAGCGCCCGGGCCCGCGCTCCGGCGCCAGCGCCGCGGCGAGCAGAGACGCGGGCGGGCGGGAGCAGCCGGGCAGGAGGGCCGCGAACCAGTCGATCAGCGCCCGCCGCGCATGGTGCGCGACCTCGGGCGGCAGCGGCCGGTCACGCCAGGAGACGGCGTGATCGGCCAGGACCAGCAGCGGATTCTCCATGGGCAGAAGCTACGCGTTGCCGCGCAGCACCTCCTGGTTGATGACGACGTCCGGGTCCAGCTTGCCATCGAAGCATTGCAGGATGCTCTCGGCGCAGGAGAGGGCCATGCGGCGCAGCCCCTGCTCCGTGGCCGCCGCCGAGTGCGGCGTCAGCACCACATTCGGCAGCGTCAGCAGCGGGTTGTCGGCCCGTGCCGGCTCCTCCCAGAAGACGTCGAGGCCGGCGGCGGCGAGGTGCCCGCTGGTCAGCGCCCCGGCCAGTGCCTTCTCGTCGACCAGCGTGCCGCGGGCCGTGTTCACGAGGACCGCGCCGCGCTTCATGCCGGCGAGGAACTCGCCATTGACCAAGCCGCGGGTCTTCTCGTTGCTGGGCAGGTGGATGGTGACGACATCCGCCTCGGCGAGGCCGGCGGCGAGGTCCTTCACCGGCCGGAAGCCCGCGCCCTTGATGGTGTTCTGCGGGATGAAGGGGTCGCGGACCAGGACATTCATCCCGAAGGCCGCCGCCAGCCGCGCCACGCGCCCGCCGATGCGGCCGAAGCCCATCACCAGGATGGTGCGGCCCGCGAGGTCGAAGGTCCCCGGCACCGGCGGGTTGCTCCAGCGCAGCTCGCGCGTCGCGGCGTCGTAGAAGCGCGTCTGCCGGGCGATGTTCAGCAGCAGCATCATCGCATGCTCGGCGACGCTCTGCGCATTGGCGTCCGGCGTCACGGTGAGTGGGATGCCCCGCTCGGTCAGCGCCGGCACGTCCACCGCGTCATAGCCGACGCCGTGGCGGGCGACGATACGGAGGTTCTGGGCATGGGCGAGGAAGGCGCGGTTGATCGGCGTGGCGCGGACGATCACCGCCTCCGCCTTCGGGATGGAGGCGGCGATGGTCTCGTCATTCACCGGGTCGAGCACCTCGACCGTCACGCCCTCCCGGGCGCGGAGCCGGGAGAGGGCTTCCGGATGAACGGGACGGAGGCAGACGACATGCGGCATCGGGGCAGCCTTATTGAAGGTGAGCAGCGGGGCCGAGCACGGCCTCGCGCATCCGCGCCTGGAGGATGGAGGCCTCCCGCGGCGGCAGGACCAGCGGCACCGGCGCCTCGTCGATCTTGATTTGGGCGAAGAGCGGGCCGGCGCCGGCATGCATCGCCTCGCGCAGCGCCGTCACCTCCTCGGCCGTCTTGACCAGGCGGCAATCGCCGATGCCGGCGCCGCGGGCCATGGCGGCGAGGTCGACGCCATGGCGCGTCGCCGTCTCCTGCATGCCCGTCTCGCCGTAATGCTCGTTGTCGAGCACGATGATGGCGAGGTTGCGGGGCCGCTGCACGCCGATGGTGGCGAGGCTGCCGATGCCCATCAGCATCTCGCCATCGCCGGTGATGACGGCGACGGGGCGCGAGGGCTGGGCCAGCGCCAGGCCGAGGCCCATCATCGCCGCCGCCCCCATGCCGCCCCAGAGCGGCAGGTTCTCCGGCACGTCGCCGGCGGCGGTGATGTCCCAAGCCGGGGCGCCGAGGCCGCCGACCGCCAGCAGCCTGCCGCGATCCCGCAGCAATTCCGCGACCACGTCGCGGCGGAGGAGCTTGCCCGTGGGTCCGGTGCGCATGGCGGTCACTTCCCAAACGTCTTGGCGCCGATGACCCGCTGGCCGATCAGGGTCGCGGTCGGGCGATAGGTGTTGAAGGCCATGCGGAGCGTGGCGTTGACGGTGGGCGCCACGTCCTCGGGCGTGTCGGCGCGCTTCACCAGCGTGCCCATCGCCTCGAGCACCGATTGCGTCGCATTGCCCATCGGCACCTGGAAGGGGTTGAACTCGCCATAGTCGCCCCGCATCGTCACGATCATCGGGCAGGGCGTGCGATGCGCGATCGGCACCGAGAGCATGTTGATGCAGTTGCCCACGCCCGAGCTCTGCATCAGCAGCACGCCCTTCTCGCCGCCGAGCCAGGCGCCGAAGAGCATGCCGATGCCTTCCTCCTCGGTGGTCAGCGTGACCACGCGCATGTCGTTGTCGGCGAGGCAGCGCTTGATGAGGCGGGAATGCCCGGCATCCGGCACCAGCGCCACCTGGCGGATGTCGTGCTCCTTCAACAGGCCATAGATCTGGTCGGGCCAGTCCTCAGCGGCGTCCGGCATGCGTTTCCCCTCGGGTGTTGGGCGTATCCTCCCGCCGCCGGGCCACGCTGGCAAGACCGGCCCGGAGCTTGCTAAACCGGGGCATGGGCTTCGCGCATGCCGTGGGCGGCACCCGCTACCTCTTCCCGGACCTTCGGACCCTGCTGGCGCGGGCGACGCCGCTGCGCTCGGGCGACGTGCTGGCCGGGCTGGCGGCGGAGACGGCGCAGGAGCGGGTGGCGGCGCAGCGGGCGCTGGCCGACCTGCCGCTGCGGCATTGCCTTGACGAGGCGGTGATCCCCTACGAGGCGGACGAGGTGACGCGGCTGATCCTCGACCGGCACGAGCCGGCGGCCTTCTCCCCCGTCGCGCATCTGACGGTGGGTGGCTTCCGCGATTGGCTGCTGGCCGCCGGGCCGGAGGCGCTGACCGCCCTCCGCCGCGGGCTGACACCGGAGATGGCGGCCGGCGTCTCCAAGATCATGCGGCTGCAGGACCTGGTGGCGGTGGCGGCCAAGTGCCGGGTGGTGACGCGCTTCCGCAACACGCTCGGCCTGCCGGGCCGGCTCTCCCTCCGCCTGCAGCCGAACGATCCGGTGGACGACCCGCGCGGCGTCGCGGCCGCCATCCTCGACGGGTTGCTGCTCGGCGCCGGCGATGCGGTGATCGGCGTCAACCCCGCGACCGACAATCTCGAGACCACGCTCCGCCTGCTCGAGCTGCTGGACGCCGTCCGCGACCGCTACGCCATCCCGACCCAGAGCTGCGTCCTCGCCCATGTCACCACCAGCCTGCTCGCCATGGAGCGCGGGGCGCCGGTCGACCTCGTCTTCCAGTCGATCGGCGGAACCGAGGGGGTGAACCGCAGCTTCGGCGTCTCCCTCGCCCTGCTGCGGGAGGCGCATGAGGCGGCGCTCGCCCTCGGCCGCGGCACGGTCGGGACGAACTGCATGTATTTCGAGACGGGCCAGGGCAGCGCCCTCTCCGCCGAGGCACATCACGGCTGCGACCAGCAGACGGTCGAGGCGCGGGCCTATGCGGTGGCACGGGAGTTCGCGCCGCTGCTGGTGAACTCCGTCGTCGGCTTCATCGGGCCGGAATACCTTTTCGACGGCAAGCAGATCACCCGGGCGGGGCTGGAGGACCACTTCTGCGGCAAGCTGCTCGGCCTGCCGATGGGAGTGGATGTCTGCTATACCAACCATGCCGAGGCCGATCAGGACGACATGGATGGGCTGCTGACCCTGCTGGGCGTTGCCGGCGTCACCTATGTGATGGGCGTGCCCGGGGCGGATGACGTGATGCTGGCCTACCAGTCCACCTCCTTCCATGACGGGCTCTACCTGCGGGCGGCGCTCGGGAGGCGCCCGGCGCCGGAATTCGAGGCCTGGATGGAGCGCATGGGCATCGAGGCGGCGAGCGGCGCCGGGCAGCTGCCGCTGGCCCCATCGCTGATCGGCCTCGCATGAGCGCGCCGGTTCCTTGGGCCGAGCTGCGCCGCTTCACCTCAGCCCGCGTGGCGCTCGGCCGGGCGGGGCATGGCCTGCCGACGGCCGCGCATCTCGACTTTCAGGAGGCGCATGCCAGGGCGCGGGATGCGGTGCATTCGGCGCTCGACCTCGATGCGCTGGAGGTGGCGCTCGGCCTGCCCGCCATCCGCGTCGCCAGTCAGGCGGCGGACCGGCGGAGCTACCTCCTGCGCCCCGATCTCGGCCGCCGCCTGCGCGAGGCCGACCGCGCCCGCCTGCCGCAGGCGCCGGGCGCCTTCCTCTTCGTCGTGGCGGACGGGCTCTGCGCGATCGGCGTGCAGAGCCAGGCCCCGGCGCTCATCACCGCCGCCCTGCCCATGCTGCGCCGCGCCGGCCTCGCCGTCGCGCCGGTCGTCCTCGCCAGCCAGGCCCGCGTCGCCCTCGGGGACGAGATCGGCGAGGCGATGGGCGCCGCCATGGTCGCTGTGCTGATCGGCGAGCGCCCTGGCCTCTCCGCCACCGACAGCCTCGGCCTCTACCTCACCCTCGGCCCCCGGCGGGGGCGGACGGATGCAGAGCGGAACTGCATCTCCAATATCCGCCCCGGCGGGATGGCGCCCGCGGCGGCGGCGGAGAAGCTGCTCTGGCTGGCGGGTGCAGCGCTGCGGCTTGGCGCCACCGGCGTCGCGCTGAAGGATGAGCAGCCGGGCGCGGCGCTGCTGCCGTGATCCAGGTCACCCGCCGCATCGCCATCGCCGAGGAGGAGCTGACGGAGGACTTCATCCGCGCCTCCGGCCCCGGCGGGCAGAACGTCAACAAGGTGGAGACGGCGGTGCAGCTCCGCTTCAACGCCCGCCTGTCGCCCAACCTGCCGGATCCGGTGCGGGCGCGGCTGGAGCGGCTGGCCGGGCACCGGCTGACCCAGAATGGCGTCATCATCATCACCGCCCAGCGCTTCCGCACCCGGGAGCGCAACCGGGAGGATGCGCTGGAGCGGCTGCTGGAGCTGATCCGCGAGGCGGCGGTGCCGCCCCCGCCGCCGCGCCGGCCGACGCGGCCGACCCTGGCGTCGAAGAAGCGGCGGCTCGAAGGGAAGGCGAAGCGGGCGGATATCAAGAAGGGAAGGGGCAGGCAGCCGACCGACTGATGCTAGGGAAGGCCTTGCCTTCCCCAGACCCCATCCACCAGGCCGGAACCCGGCCTGGACTGGTCCGAGTTGGCCTACTCCTCCAGGGCGGAGGCGGGGTCGATCCAGTTGCCGAGGGCGAGGCCGCCGTCGACGGGCAGCACGGCGCCGGTGACATAGGGCATGCAGCGGTCGGAGAGCAGCGGCACCACGGCGCGGGCGATGTCCTCCGCGCTGCCGACCCGGCCCATCGGCACCTTCCGCGCCAGAGCCGCGAAATCGCCCTGGAAGCCGCCGCCCGGGATCGCGCCCGGCGCAACCCCGTTCACCCGGATGCCGGCCGGGCCGAAATACCGTGCCAGCTCCCGTACCAGCATCACCTGCCCCGCCTTGGCGGCGCTGTAATGCGGCAGGTTCCGCGGCGTCCCGGCATGCAGCGAGGTGATGAAGACCATCCGCCCGCGCAGCCCCGCCTGCACCATCCGCTGCCCGACCGCCCGCGCCAGGAAGAAGCCGGAGCGGAGATTGGTATTCGCCATCGCATCCCACTCCTCGGGCGTGACGGCGCCGACCGTCTGCCGCTCCGGCCGCGGCGGCGAGGCGCTGTGGACCAGCATCGCCACCGGCCCATGCGATGCGGCGGCCTCGGCCAGCGCGGCATGGCCCTCGGCACCCGCCAGGTCGGCCTGCAGGAACTCGGCCGAAGCCCCAGCGGCCCGCAGCGCCGCGACCACCGCCTCGCCGCGATCCGCATGGAAGTCGCTCGCCAGCACCCTTGCCCCGCATCGCCCGAGCCATTCTGCGACGCCCCGGCCGATGCCGGAGCCCGCCCCGGTCACCAGGGCAACCTCCCCTGCGAAAAGGTCGGCCGGATAGGGATTCGTCTCGGGCATGTGCGTCTCCTCCTCAGTCGCCCAACCTGTCGCCGACCAATTCGGCGAAGTGACGCAGCATCCGTCCGGCATCGGGCTCGATGCCGGTGAAAAGGCGGAAGGCGCCGGCCGCCTGGAACACAGCCATCCCGCCGCCATCAAGCGTGCGGCAGCCGAGCGCCCGCGCCTCCCGCAGCAGCGCCGTCTCCAGCGGGAAATAGATGATCTCGGCGACCCAGAGCGCCGGCCGCAGCCGCTCCGCCGGCAGCGGCAGGCCGGGATACGTCGCCATGCCGACTGGGGTGCAGTTCACCAGCCCGTCCGCCGCCGCCATTGCCGCGGCCAGATCCTCGCCCGCTGCCGCCCGCCCGGCACCGAAGCGGGCCGAGAGCGAAGCAGCCAGCGCTGCTGCGCGGCCTGCATCGGTATCGAAGACGGAAAGCCGCTGCACGCCCAGCACCAGCAGCGCATGCGCCACCGCCGCCCCGGCCCCGCCGGCGCCGAGCTGCACCACCTGCCGCCGCGCCGCATCCGGCAGGCCGCGGCGGAAGCCCTCGGCGAAGCCCGACCAGTCGGTATTATGGCCGATGCGCCGGCCATCCCGCAGCACAACCGTGTTCACCGCGCCGAGTAACCGGGCCTCCTCCGACAGCGCGTCGAGCAGGGGGATGACGGCCTGCTTGCAGGGATGGGTGACGTTCAGCCCGGCGAAGCCCAGGCGCTGGGCGGCGACCAGCAGCTCCTCCAACGCTCCCACATCCAGACCGAGCTCCGCGAGGTCGAGCCGTCGGTAGATCGCCCGCAGCCCCTGCGCGGCGCCCTCGCGCTCATGCATGGCAGGCGTGAGGGAGGCGCCGAGGCCGCTGCCGATCAGCCCGGCGAGATAGGCGGGCCTGCTGTCCCACCGTCCGGTCATGGCGTGATCCCCGCGCTTTTCCTGCTTGTCCGTCTCTGGACGCGCCAGTAGGCACGGATCAAGCCAGAAGGATCGGAGGCGGGGAAGCCCATGCAGAGACGCGCCATGCTTGCCGGCCTCGCCCTGCTCGGCGCCCGCCCGGCCCGGGCCCAGGGCGAGGCCTGGCCCGCCCCGGGCCGCCCCATCACCATCGTCGTTTCCTGGGCCCCGGGCGGCTCCACGGATTTCGTCGCCCGCGTGGTGGCGCAGCAGCTCTCCAAGAACATCAATGGCAATGTGGTGGTGGACAACCGCCCCGGCGCCTCCGGCACCATCGGCCATGCCAGCGTCGCCCGCGCCCGGCCGGATGGTTACACCCTGCTGCTCGGGGTGAACTCGACCTATGCCATGTCGCGCCACCTCTTCCCGCAGCGCGGTTATGACGACGACCATGCCTTCGCCCCGATCGGGCGCGTCGCCGTCGCCCCCATCTTCCTCTGCGTGACGCCGAAGCTCGGCACCCCGACCATCGCCGCCTTCATCGCCCGCGCGAAGTCGATGCCGGGCAAGCTGAGCTATGCCTCCTCCGGCGTCGGCTCCTCCGCCCATCTGGCGACGGAGCTCTTCCTCCGCTCCGCCGGGATCGCGGTGCAGAACGTCACCTATCGCGGCGGCGCGCCGGCGGTGCAGGCGCTGGTGCAGGGCGAGGTGGAGATGGCCTTCGTCGATGCCGTGACCGCCCTGCCGCTGATGGCAGCTGGGCAGATCGCCGCCCTCGGGGTCAGCACCCTGCAGCGCAACCCGCTGGCGCCGGACGTGCCGACCATCGCCGAGAGCGGCTTCCCCGGCTTCGAGGCGACCAGCGACTTCGCCCTGCTCGCTCCCGCCGGCACACCGGAGCCGATCATCCGCCAGCTCTCGGCCGGCCTTGCGGCCACGATGAAGAACCCGGAGGTGCTGGAGCGGCTGCGCCAGGGTTCCATCTTCCCGACCTTCGGCACGCCGCAGGAGTTCCCGCCCTATCTCGCCGCGGAAAGCGCCAAATGGGGCGAGGTGATCCGCAGCCGCGGGATCACGCTGGACTAGCGCCAGGCCGGGCCGGTGCGCCGCTTTTGACCCCGATGATGCGGCGCCGGAAGGGCCGGCACGGCACGCGAGACCGCTTTCTCCTCAAACTGGAGCGCGCTCCATGCGGCCTGGCGTTCGGTCCAGGCAGTTAATCCCCACCAGATGATCCCGTCCGATAGGGGTTTGCCCTAGGGTTTGTGACTGAACCTTGCGATGCGCAGGTTGATCATGGTGGCGGCGAG